>JAQICP010000547.1 GCA_027858555.1 Vallitaleaceae bacterium | reverse complement strand
GTATAATATATGTCTATAATATTTTTTTTCTATGTATTTTTAAAATGTTTCGTAATAATTATGTAACAACTTTGCTTCACGCCTATTGCAGAACAAAGTGTACTTCCAGTACACGTTTTCACACAGTGAAATTGTTTTCATGGAAAGTTCCAGTGGAGAACTTTCCTATTGCAGAACAAAGCGTACCGCCAGTACGCGCCTTATCCTTTGATAGTTCGTTCAATATAGGAATAAGTTATTTGGGTATGAAAAGTTCTGCTTTTTAATGGGCGCTTTCCCGCCCAATGAGAAAAGCCCTACAAGTAGGGCTTTTCAAATACAATCTTTTTTAACTGAGAGATTATGTTATAAATTGTATAAAGGTTATATGAAGTTTTAGGGGTACTTATAATATACCCTAGGTATGTGTATATCGTGTAGAGATTTGATGTCATTATAGTGTCGATTTCATAAAAATTTTGTAAACATATTCTCTATTTACAGATCTTGTTCTATCCATTCTCAGTAATGTCTATTACTTGTTAACATCAATCAATGTTATGTTCTTTACTATTTCAAAAAACTTTTGCTGGTTTCTAAAATCAATAGGCCTGGATATCAAATAACCTTGAGCATACTTGCAGGTTGTTTTTGCCAGTAGCATGAGTTGCTCTTGTGTTTCAACACCCTCAGCTATAACTTCCTGCCCTAGTTGTTCCGCCATTAGAAGTATCGTGTGCACCAAAGAATTTTCTTTGCTTTTTGAAAAGTCATTTATAAATGTACGATCAATTTTAATGATATCAATTGGTAGCTTATGCAGATAGGCAAGTGATGAATACCCTGTACCAAAATCATCTAAGGCAATACGAACACCCATCAATCTTAGTTCTAAAAATATGTCTAATATATCTCTTATAGAATCTATCAGTACATTTTCAGTAATCTCCAACTCAATCAATTCTGGAAGAACGCCTGATTGCTTTACGATTTCTTTGAAGTCTTCAAGAAATGACTTGTGTCTCAATTGTACTGCAGATACATTAATGGAAATTATGTAGGATTGATTCAGGTTATCGTTTATAAGTGCCAGCACACTTAATGCTTCCGCAAGGACCCAGCGTCCAATTGGTATGATTGTCATATTTTCTTCCGCATATGGTATGAATTCTGATGGTGAAATAAACCCATACTCAGGTGACTCCCACCTTAGAAGCGCTTCAAAGCCTCTTAGAGCGCCAGTATCAATAGCTATAATAGGTTGGAAGCTTAAATACATATGGCTTATTGAATCTCTTAACCCTTCTTGAATAACTACTTTTCTCTCGAACGTTGCCATTAATATGTCATTATATATCTGATAGCTATAATGGGTTTTATTTTTAATACTGCCGATTGCAATGGTTGCTTTACGCAACAATGCGCTCAAGGTCAGCCCATGTTCTGGATACAAAGAGATTCCGATATTGACATCTATATTGATATCATGCTTCTGAGTCACTACTGTTTGTTTAAAAACATCTGTGACCTTGATCACTATATCAATCACCTCTTGAGGGCGCTCATAATTATTTACAACAAAAACAAACTCATTTACGTTAAGATAATATAAGTTTCCCTGGGTTGTGTCAAATGTACTATTGATATCCTTAACAATTTTATTACTTGATGTCTCAGCTAAGGCTTTACCATGTCGTAAACTGATTTGCTTATAATTCTCGAAATCAAAATATATTAATGCCATCTGTACCATATTACCATCAATGTCTAGCAATGGTATATCATTAAAATCGTCAATTAATTTATTCCTGTTAGGTATCTCTGTCTTAACATCATAATATGCCATCCACTCAACTTTCTCATTGGTATCAATTAATGCTTTGTTCTGCTGAACAAGTTTTTGTCTTGATTCATCTAATTGTCTGTTTAGGATAGTGATGCTTTCGAGGTGCATAAAACCTTCGTTCAACCTTTTCTTGTAGCGCTTATTAACATACACACACAAACTGGCTGTTAAAATGATAATACTGATTCTTATAATATACTCACCATAACCAATTGGCACCATAATATTAGGATAATATGTCCATATAATAATGGTGTATATAATACCTGTAATCGATACCGTCATAATAATCTTTTTACTAGCATAAAAGAGCGATATGGCAAAAAACAGGAATAATCCAGTCCATACTGATACCGCACCCACTGATAGTCTTTCTGATAAGACTATCACATAAGTTACCGGAAAAATGATGGATAGTATAAGAATGGTGCTATTTAATGAATGCATAAACCTACTCAAAATAAGCGGCACACTACTTAATACCAATATAACTGATGATATCATAATACCAGCATATATATTCATATCTTCGTAGACAAAAGACAACAAAAAATAACAAATAACAGCTATCACTTCTGTCACAAAGATAGCTTGTAGAATCTTTGTATTAGCCACTTCGTCAACACCATTTTGTTGTTGCTTCTTGGTTTCTATTACTGAGCTTATCGTTCTCATAATGACCCCTCAATATAATGTGCCATATACTTATCAAAATCGGTATCCTTAATTGGTTTTGACATCAGATATCCTTGAGCGTAATTACACCCCATATATCTGATCATTGTTTTTTGCTCTTCTGTTTCAATACCTTCAGCTATAACTTTTTTTTTCAATTGAATAGCCATGTTCAATATGGTTTGAACAATGGCTTTTTCTTTAGAATCATCTATTTCCATGATAAACATTCGGTCTATCTTAATGACGTCTATTGGTAAATTGCTCAAATATGCCAACGATGAGTAACCGGTACCAAAATCATCTAGTGCAATTCTTACACCCAAGTCTTTGATTTTACCCAGCATATCCACAGCCACAATTAAAGAATCAATCATCACGTTTTCTGTTATTTCAAGCACCACAAGTTCAGGTTTAATATCGACTCTACTTAAAATATTTTGCAGTTGCTCCAAAAACCTTGAACTCCTTAGTTGAACCGCTGATACATTGATATTAATTGGGTATGACCTATTATACATATTGTTAATTCTGTGAATCGTAGTAATCGCTTCTTCCATGATCCACTGTCCCATGTCTAGAATCATCCTGTTTTCTTCTGCGTAAGCAATGAATTCAAGTGGTGAAATACTGCCCAGATTATGAGATTCCCATCGCATCAATGCCTCAAATCCTGTAATGGAACCATCCCTTAAATCAAAAACAGGTTGGTAGCATACATATAACTCATCTTGTTCTAGACAATCAAACAAAGCTTTTTGAATACTCAGCTTACGTTCAAAGGACTCAAGTAAATCTTTCGAATAAAACAGATGCTCACCTCGGTATGAGTTTTTAACATGTTGCAAGGCTATATCTGATTTATATAGCAAGTCTTCAAATAACAACCCATCTTCTGGATAGATAGAGACACCCATACTCATGCCCAATTTGATAGCAAATAACAGATCACCTTGATTCATTTCATAATTGCTTTTAATCATTTTGATATATGTCTTCACTTGATTTTTATTTTTTATATGTTTTAAGACCAAAAAAAATCTATCTCCACCAATTCGATACAATTCATAAGTCTGTTCATCAAACACCTGGATCATGACATCTTTCATTTTTTTAATATAACTATCACCAATATGATGACCGTGTACGTCATTCAATTGTTTAAATGAATCCAAATCTATTGTTATAAATGCAGTGATTGTATCCTTATCCGTTTGAATATTATTTTGACTTCTATACCGCTCCATTAAATAATTCCTGTTTGGTAACCCAGTTAATGAATCACTATAGGCTAGTTGGTCTACTTTGCTGTATAATGCCATTAAATCATTTTGCTGTTTCTGCAATGTATTCTCCGAGTCAATTATGGCACTATTAAGCATATTGATTTCATTAATCTGAAAGTAATTAAACCGTAGTCTGTCTTTAAATATATGGTTAGCATATAAAGCAATCGTTGCGGCAATGAAGATAATTCCTATTCTAGCTACATAATCGGCACTACTAATAGACACATTGATTTCCGGTAACATAATCATAAAATACAGATTACCCATTACCCCAACAATTGTTATGGTAAATACCATGATTTTAGAAACATATAACAATGATATGGCAAGAAAAACAAAAATCCCCGCCCATACTGTTAACCCTCTAACTTCCTGCTTATAAAAAAGCAAAAAGAGATAAGCAAAAGAGATCATCACGGTTGTAACCACTATAATTGAGTTGGTTGATTGCGAAAAACGATAGGCTAGATAGGGAATTACGCCACAAAACAATAGAATCAGAGATGCTATTAATATATTGATAAAATCATTATGCAAAAAAAGGTATCTACTCACCATGAGTAGCAATGCCCCTGCACTAAGAGAATAAACCGTCAGTGTCGTAACTTGTTTATTGGCTTCGTTATTTAATTTTTTAAAGTAACTATTGCTCGACCCATCATTATACACGCGATCACCTCAAAAAAATAACTAGTAATTACTATTTTAACATAAACAAGGTGACATGGATAGGTCTAAAGTCCGTATATTGAGTCTAATATATCGCTATTGGAAAGCGTCACATTTTGTACTGTTATGAGTACGTGTATGATTATAATTTCATAAAAAGGCTAACTACAAACATCTCTCATAATCCTATGTTAACTCAAAAAGGAGGTGTTTGTATTAGCCTAATCAGTATTACTGTCACATCTAGACGTTTATTCAATCACAACAACTGAATACATCACGACTGTGGTATAGCCGTCTTCAGTCCCATCACCTGCTGTTATGATGTACTCGATATTATCGATATCGCCCATTACCATCATACCACTAATAACTTCACAACTGCC
>JAQICP010000501.1 GCA_027858555.1 Vallitaleaceae bacterium | reverse complement strand
GGCGCAGATATAGTAAGCCTTGAGCCATGGTTTTTGCAATACAATATTGATATAATTAAAAGACCAGGTCTTGGTATCATGCTAGACGGGGATGAAATATCAAAAAGAAAAGCCATAGTGGCTTTGATATACGAGCATTTTCATGTGTTTGATCTAATAGATATGGTAACGCAAAAACCAATAAAAAAAATTGATGTGGGTAATCTTAAACAACATATCGACAAGTCAATCTTTGAATTATTAGACGTTGATAGCTTGGGAGACATAAAGGATCTAATTGGCAAGTTTGAAAAAGAGATGGGTTATGAACTTTCTGACAATGCTTACATTGCCCTTATTATTAGATTTGCAGTTACCCTTAAGAGAAGAGGTTTCTGGGGTGACATCTATATAGAAGAACAAGCTAAAAAAGAGATGCTTACAGATAAGATATATATAGCTTTGATTCAGCTCATAGAGGCGAGTGTTGATTCTAGGTTCAATCATCTAAATAGCACTGAGCTGATCTATCTCGCGATTCATCTGAAAGGTGCTAAGCTTCGCGAAACTGGGGATTATAATAAGATATCTATGATTGAGGATTTTAAAGTCATTCAATTGGCAAAAGAATTCATTCATCGGGTAGAGCTTGAAACGGGTATATACTTAGGTGACAATGAAAAGTTATTAGTGGGATTAGTCAAACATTTGAGACCTTCTTTATACAGACTTAAGATGAATTTGGATATTATCAATCCACTTGTAGAAGAGATTAAGATGATGTATCCTAAGTTATTTCAGACGATTAAGGTTTGTGCCTCCGTTATAGAAGAGCGAGAAGGGGTTAAGGTAACAGAAGATGAAGTGGCCTACCTTGCCACACATATAGGTGCGATTATTGAAAAAGATCATAGGGAAATCGTTAAAAAATACCAAGTCGTCATTGCCTGCATATATGGCATAGGTGCCTCTCAATTATTGGTATCAGAAATCGAAAAGCATTTTAATAATATACAGATTGTGCGTGTTATGAGTGTATTTGGCAATGATTTAGATACTTACGACTTTAGTGATGTGGATCTGATTATTACGACAGTACCTATTAGCGGACTAACCATACCGACCATAGTTGTAAATACAGTCATCAAGGAAATCGACATACAAAATATCAATAAGGCCCTTGCCAATTACAAACCAAGGCATATATATAACAAGGGTACTAACGCATTGGTGTTCAGGGACAAGATAGCCATATTAGAACAATATAGTAAGATCATCATACAAATATGTGATAATTTCACTTATGATTCAGGCGTAAGACTTAAGACCATGCCAAGTGTCATTGATTTCATCAGTAAATCATTAGCCAAAAGCAGTCAAGAAACCATTGCCTTAAAGCAGGCTTTTATGGACAGAGAAGAAAAAGGCTCAACCATTCTTATGAAGAAAGGCATGCAATTATTACACTGTCGTGCCGACATTCAAAAGGGTGTATGCCTCAAGGTGGTACAACTGACTGAGCCCATCATTGTTGAAAGTAATGAAGTTTTAACACCAGTCGATACCATCATAGTCATGGTTGGACCGATTGTACTTAATCAGAAGGTCCTTGAGGTTCTTTCGGAAATCAGCCGATACATCATTGCCAAAGACTTTGCAGACATTATCAAGAGTGCAACTGAAGATGATATTAGGTTCACCTTAAACGGCATACTTGATAAGTTATACCAAAAAATCGTAATGTCCATATAAAGCGGTCTGATAAGCGGTCATAAAAGCAGGAAAACACCAATAAAATAGTACTATGATAAAATGTCACTTTCATGAGTGACATTTTTATTTTGCGGGGAAGTGGTGTCATTTACTATCTCGCCAAATTCAGTTTTCTATTGCTTTATTTTTTGTTCCTGGTGGGATTATACTAAAAACGTACTAGATAGAACGTAAAATAATTTAGGGCGCAGAACTAACAACTTATTAGGAGGTTATTATGGAAGTAGTAACAAAGAAGAAAGGTTTTTCAAAAGCAAGCGTTCAGAAGTTTGGCAGTTTTTTAAGTGGAATGGTACTACCAAACATCGGCGCATTCATTGCATGGGGGTTAATTACAGCATTATTCATTCCAACAGGTTGGATTCCAAATGAGAATCTATCAACTGTCATCGGACCGATGATTAATTATTTATTACCATTACTCATTGCATATACAGGTGGTAAGATGGTATACGGCACACGGGGCGGTGTTCTTGGCGCAATAGCGACCATGGGTGTTATCGTAGGAACCAGCATACCAATGTTCCTTGGCGCAATGATTATGGG
>JAQICP010000477.1 GCA_027858555.1 Vallitaleaceae bacterium | reverse complement strand
ATTTTATCCTCACCGCTGCTAACCGAAAATTTTATAATTAGATTTAGAGGAATTGAGCAGATAGCGGAAAACGACGGTTTAAAGCTTGAAAACATGAGCCTCGAACAAAAGAATCAGTTATGGGTCCAGTATAAAAGTACGCAAGGTAGTCGATGATTATCCTGAATGTGCTGTTTATCATACAAGCTGAATTACTAGCTATATCACCTATATAAATTCTTAAAAAAAATCACAAGAGGAGGAGTTATTATGAACAAAGCTGAATTAATAACTGCAATCGCTGAAAAAGCTGAAATAAGCAAGAAAGATGCTGAACTATCATTAAAAGCATTTGTTGATGTTACGACAGAGGCATTAACAAAAGATGAAAAAATTCAATTAGTAGGTTTTGGTACTTTCGAAGTATCAGCTAGAACTGCTAGAACTGGTAGAAATCCTAAGACTGGTGAGTCAATGGAAATACCAGCATCTAAAGCACCAAAATTTAAAGCTGGCAAAGCTTTAAAAGACGCAGTTAATGGTCGCTAATTTTAATAATCCTTTAAAATCTACACATAATATGTGTAGATTTTTTTTGATGATATGGCAAGTTCTCATGAATAAACAGAACGTACCCCTTTAAGGGCGGTCTCAATGAGGTGAATTTGGATATTAACAGAAGCTTTCTATTATTTGTGAATACTTTTATGTTATAATGTGAACAGATATTACCTTGTATGAAGCGGGAATATTGTGATAATATTAGTTCAGAAAGTAGATGACATATGAGACTAGATAAGTTCTTAAAAGTATCCAGATTAATAAAACGCAGAACAGTGGCCAATGAAGCATGTGATGCTGGCAGGGTTATGCTTAATGATAAGGTCGCTAAAGCATCTTCTGCGGTTAAAGCGTCAGATATCATTACAATCACATTTGGCAATAAAGTTGTTAAGGCAGAAGTATTAGATGTAAAAGAAACTGCTAAAAAGGATGAGGCCAAGGAATTGTTTAGATATCTTTAGGTTGGTGAGTTTATGGCAAGAGATAAAATATCTAAAAAACCAATAGCATTTCTGATTTTTGTTATTGTGTTATTATTTGGCGTGGTTGCGGTTCAAGTGTCGAATCTTTATGTAGAGAATCAAGCCGTTGAAAAAGAGGCGTTAGCAGTCAGACAAGAATTGGAAGATGCAATCCTTTTACAAGAAGAGTTGAATAATCAAAAGAACTTTATGTTATCAGATGATTATATAGAGCGATTGGCAAGAGAACGACTTAATCTCATCAAACCTGATGAGATTAAGGTGGTACCTCAAGATGAGTAAGTTGGGTGATCTTACAAACCAGTGAACAAGTAAGTAGTAACCAAAGAAGCGCAGTTAGGGCGACCTAATGCTAGAATAGGAACGATATCATGGTAGAAATTGTTCAACAAACAATTGATCAATATGAGATGACGAAAGACGCCACAAGAATTATTGTTGGACTTTCGGGTGGTGCTGATTCCATAGCATTGCTTCATGTCTTATATCAATTAAAAGATCGCTATTCATACACTTTGGAAGCAATTCATATCAATCATCAGTTAAGAGGTCAAGATTCGGACGATGAAGCTGAATTTTGCAAAAACGTATGCCATGCTTATGACATACCTTTTCATCTATCTACAAAAGATGCCATGGCCATTTCAAAAGAGAAGAAGATTTCTCTTGAGGAAGCAGGCAGATTGATCAGGTATGATATCTTTGAAAAATATCTAGATGGACATACAAAGATTGCCCTAGGGCATCATATGAATGATAGGGTGGAGACGGTTTTACTCAATATGTTTCGCGGTACAGGTACCAAAGGTTTATGTGGTATATTGCCAATTAGGAATACTTATATTCGACCACTCATTGCTTGTGAAAAAAAAGAAATATTAGCTTATTGTAATGAGCATAATGTAGAATTTTGTACGGATCTCAGTAATTTTTCCACAGACTACACTAGAAATAAGTTGCGGTTAGAATGCATTCCATATATTGAATCACATTTTAATGAGCAGTTGATTGGGGGGATCAATCAAACGGCTATTATCATGGAAGAAGATCAAAACTATCTGATGGAGCAAGCAAAAAAAGCCTATACGGCGGTATGCATCAGAATTCAGGATGAACAAAATGTCATCCTTGATCGAAAAAAGATTATGGGTTTACCAATCAGCATTAGGAAAAGAATCTATGAATTGGCACTAGAAGTGATCGTCCAGCCATTCAAAGATATTACATATACACATTATAGACAGATTGATGAGTTGTTACTTAATCAATCAGGCAAGTATATTATGTTGCCCCATGGCAGATGTGTAAGGATTGCATTTGACCAAGTGATATTCGAGAAAGAACATACCATAGAGACAATCAGCAGCTACGAGCTACAACTTGGTGTGACTCAGCGACTAGGGTCATTTCACACCGATGTCACATCCCAGATTATTGAAGTGGTCCCTGATATGGACACACTGGTATTCAGCGAGGCCATGGCGAACGATAACCCAATGGTTGGTTATTTTGATTATGATAAATTGTCCGGTCCATTAATCATTCGAAGTAAGATGAATGGGGACAGTATATATCTGAGTGGCATCGGTGGCCATAAGAAATTGAAAAAATGGTTTTTAGAAAAAAAGATACCGCAACATCAAAGAGGCGATATACCACTTCTGATACATGACGATGAAGTTGTGTGGGTGTTTATGTATCTGAAAAATGATTTATATCAAGTTGATCACTTTACAAAAAGAATATTAAAAATAAAAATGGAACATATTTAAGGAGGCCTATTGTGGGTATTAGTTACAGGACATTGATTGGTTCAGAAGAAACGATTAAGAGAATCGAAGAACTTGGGAAAGAAATCAGTAAAGATTATGAAGGAAAAGAAGTAACAACGATATGTGTACTAAAAGGTGGGGTCATGTTTATGGCAGAGCTAGCGAAGAATATAAGCGTGCCTTTAACCATGGATTTTATGGCTGTTTCCAGTTATGGTAATGAGACAAGCAGCACGGGTGTTGTTAAGATTATTAAAGATTTAGATGAATCCATAGAAGGTAAAGATATATTAATTGTTGAAGATATTATAGATTCCGGTAGAACGCTAAGTTACTTGATGAAATTATTAGAAGAGCGGAAACCGCATTCTATAAAGATATGTACTTTATTAGATAAGCCAGAACGACGCATTGTGGATGTAGCAGTTGATTATGTAGGATTTTCAATTCCGGATGAGTTTGTCATAGGATACGGTCTTGATTATCAACAAAACTATCGCAACTTACCCTATATTGCAGTGGTAGACCAGATAAATTAGTTCTTCCTTAAGAACAATTGTTAATAGAACTTTTATTGAATATTGTTAATAAGTGTGTTAAAATAACTCACAAATG
>JAQICP010000512.1 GCA_027858555.1 Vallitaleaceae bacterium | reverse complement strand
GTATCGTCATATGTGGTACAACTGGTGAGGCATCAACATTAAGTGATGATGAACAATTAGAGGTCATAAGAGTTGCAGTGGCCCATACTAATAAACGTGTACCTGTTGTTGCAGGTACTGGAAGCAATGATACCAAACATGGTGTCCATCTATCACAAGAAGCGGCAAGACTAGGTGTTGATGGTTTATTGCAAGTAACCCCATATTACAACAAAACAACTCAAAAAGGTTTAATTGAACATTTCACACTTATTGCAAACAGTGTTGACATACCAATTATTCTGTATAATGTACCATCAAGAACTAGCATGAATATAATACCCACTACAGCTGCCAAATTATCACATATAGATAACATTGTCGCTATCAAAGAAGCTAGCAGTAATATAGTTCAGATTGCTCAGACGGTTAATCAATGTGAAGGTCGACTAGACTTATATTCAGGTAATGATGATCAGATCGTTCCTATTATGTCCCTTGGTGGTATCGGTGTTATTTCAGCTGTTGCCAATATTATTCCAAAAGAAATACATGACATCCCTGCTCTTTATTTAGCAGGTGATATTAAAGCTAGTTTAGCACTACAACTTAAGATATTAGATCTTGTGGATGCTGCTTTTTGTGAAGTGAATCCTATACCGGTAAAAGCTGCTTTGCAGATGATGGGACCGGCTTACGATGCAGGCATATCCAGATTACCACTGACAACAATGGAACCAGAGAATCTAGAACTATTACGCAGGGCTATGCTTACTTACGGCTTTAAAATATAAAACAAAACCATTCCATTAGAAAGGTCCAAGGTATGAATCATATGATAAGAATAATAATGCATGGTTGCAATGGCAAAATGGGACAAGTAATCACTTCTATCGTTGAAAAACGAACAGATTGTACAATCGTTGCAGGCATAGACTATAACACCAAACAATTGAATGATTATCCTGTTTTTGAATCACTGGATCTTTGTGATATTGATGGTGATGTCCTAATTGACTTTTCAATTGCCTCATCTCTTTCAGGTTTGCTATCGGCTATTAAAATCAAGAAGTTACCAAGCGTCCTGTGCACAACAGGTTTTAGCGAAGAAGATGTAGCCGCTATACACGAAACAAGTAAAGACGTTGCTATACTTTACTCCCGTAACATGTCTTTGGGTGTAAACTTGCTCATTGATTTGGTACAAAAAGCAACCAATATACTGGCAGATGCCGGTTTCGATATTGAAATTATCGAAAAGCATCATAATCAAAAAATCGATGCACCTTCGGGAACCGCACTTGCTTTTGCAGATGCCATCAATGAGGTTGCTAGTGAACCTTATACCTATGTATTTGATAGAAGTAAGTCACTAGAGAAACGTACCGAAAAAGAAATTGGCATACACGCCATACGTGGTGGCACAATTGTTGGAGAACATTCAATTATATTTGCTGGTAGAGATGAAGTCATTGAGTTAAAGCACAATGCTAATTCGAAAGAAGTCTTCGCTGTTGGCGCTGTGGATGCAGCCAGATTTTTAGCAGGTAAATCTGCTGGTTTTTACACCATGAAAGATGTCATAGCTAATTAGAATTCTATAGTAATATACTATTAATAAATAAACCACTAAGGTGATAATTCAATTGAATTATCACCTTTTTAATATATTTGATTTTTCAAATCACTAGGACTATAATAATAAGGACCACGATTTCACTACTAAAGGGGGCACTTATGAAATCCACATCTAAAAAGCATCTAATTGTTCTAAGTGTAGATGCATTAAATAAACATGATTTTGATTATATTAATCAATTACCTAATTTTAAGGACTTTATAGAAAACGGCGCTTATGTCAGAGAAGTTGATTCAGTTTATCCTTCACTAACCTATACGGCGCACACCTCGATTATAACAGGTACTTATCCAGATAAACATGGTATTTTCACTAACGAGATTGCTACCCCCTCCGTAGCTACTAAACAACCTTGGTTTTGGTTTGAAAAAGATATTCAAGTCCCTACCCTGTTTGATTATGCCAGGAAGGCTAACTTAGTAACTGCTAATGTCTTATGGCCAGTTATGAATGGTGGACCAATTAACTACAACATGCCTGAAAAATGGTCTGTTAGCGGTAAGAGTTATACTTCAGAAGTACTCAGATACGCAACAAAGAATATCTATCCCTTAATACTTAAGCATTTTACAAAAGCCAAAGGTTCTGCGCAACCCTATTTGGATAATTATATAGAAGCTATGACCATTGATATGATTATTAAAAAGAAGCCCAATCTTTTAACTGTTCATCTTCTTGAATTAGACCAAGAGCGCCATGTTACAGGTTTATTTGGTCCCGAGATTGATCAGGTACTTACGCGAATGGATGAACGTATTGGACATATCATAGAGGCAACTAAAGTTGCCGGCACTTACAATGACACGACATTCATCATATTAGGTGATCATGGTGGTGCTGATTTCACTCATATTGTCTACCTTAATACTTATTTCTATGAGAATGGTTTTATAGAAGCTGATAGTTACAGTAAAATTACAGCATGGCAAGTCTATGCTAATTCCTGTGGTGGCAGTGTTCAGATTCACATCAATCAATCTGTTACACC
>JAQICP010000469.1 GCA_027858555.1 Vallitaleaceae bacterium | reverse complement strand
TGAAACAGATAAAAATTAATTATAAAACACATTCGGAGGTGTAATAAAATGGCTAAATTAACAGCAATAGAATTAATCGCTGCGATTAAAGAATTAACAGTATTAGAATTAAGTGATTTAGTATCAGCATGTGAAGAAGAATTTGGTGTTTCTGCAGCAGCAGGCGTAGCAGCAGCAGCAGGTCCAGCAGAAGTTGAAGAAGAAAAAACTGAATTCGACGTAGAATTATTATCAGCTGGTTCTCAAAAAATTAAAGTAATCAAAGTAGTTAGAGCGATTACTGGGTTAGGTCTTAAAGAAGCAAAAGATTTAGTAGAAGGCGCTCCTAAAGTTCTTAAAGAAGGCGCAACTAAAGACGAAGCAGAAGATCTTAAAAAACAACTTGAAGAAGTTGGCGCTGAGTGTACACTTAAGTAGTCATTAACTTTTAGAAAGAGCTCTCCGGATGGAGGGCCCTTTTTTATATGCAATAGGAAAATAGGAAAGTTCTTCATAGGAACTTTCCATGAGAACAATTCATCCTACATAGAAAGAAATACTGTGGGATGAAACGTGTACTGGCGGTACACTTTGTTCTGCAATAAACCAGTATGTGATAATGTAGTTAAGAGTCAGTATGCCCTTGACAAACACACACTCAGTGCTATAATGTATACTACATACAAACAATACTATGAAGAGACGAGTAAGATGCTGTCATTATTTCAGAGAGAGAATCAGTGTTATTGGTACATTAGGTCATTCACCTATTATCTATGCACAGCTGAAAGGTTCTCATAAGACATATCCGAACACTAACTCTGAGTGACTCTAATCCAGTCCGGTAACGCGTTATAGTTAATGAAGAGGTTTCTAACAATAAGGGTGGAACCGCGGGAAGTTATTCTCGTCCCTTGCAAGGTGTGCAAGCGACGGGTTTTTTTATTTGTCAGGAAAGTTTTGATCAAATAAGGCGTACAATTTTATAACTGCATTATTTTTAACGAAATAACATATAATGCAGCGTACCAGCCAAACATATGATTATAAGTGAATCCGTCACAATATATTTCAAAATATGAAAGAAGGCGTAGACAATGAATATAACTTTAAAAGATGGTAGTGTAAAAGAGTACGATGGACCTCAATCAATTCATGCGATTGCAATTAGTATCAGCGAAGGACTTGGTAGAATGGCCCTCGGTGGTTTAGTCAACGATGAAGTGGTAGATCTAAGATATGTGGTGGATACTGATGCTGAAGTGAGTATCTTAACGTTCAATGACAAAGCAGGTCAGAAGGTTTTCTGGCATTCTTCTTCTCATCTATTAGCACAAGCAGTTAAAAGATTATACCCAGATACTAAACTGGCAATTGGACCAGCTATTGATAATGGTTTCTATTATGACTTTGATACGGTTGAGCCATTTACAACAGAAACTTTAGAGAAGATCGAAGCTGAGATGAAAGTCATCACTAAAGAGAATCTTGATATTGAAAGGTTTGAATTACCTAGAGATGAAGCTATTGCTTTGATGGCGGGTATAGGTGAAGATTACAAAGTCGAGCTGATTAATGATTTACCAGAAGATGAGGTGATCTCATTTTACAAGCAAGGTGATTTTGTTGACCTTTGTGCGGGACCTCATTTGTTTAGAACAAAAGACATGAAAGCGTTCAAGTTAATGAGTGTTGCAGGTGCTTACTGGCGAGGCAGCGAAAAGAATAAGTTGTTGACGCGTATATACGGTACAGCTTATCCTAAGCTTAAAGACTTGACTGAGTATCTAGAAAGACTGGAAGAGGCTAAAAAGCGTGACCATAGAAAATTAGGTAAAGAACTGGAATTGTTCACTATGTACGATGAAGGACCAGGCTTTCCTGTGTTTTTGAATAAAGGTGTTATCCTTAAAGATACATTGATTGATTATTGGAAAGAAATCCATAAGAAAAATGATTATATCGAAGTAGCAACACCAATTGTACTCAACAGGTCATTATGGGAAACTTCAGGTCACTGGGCTCATTACCGTGAGAATATGTATACCACAGTAATTGATGAGGAAGATTTTGCCATCAAACCTATGAACTGTCCAGGTGGCATGCTTGCCTACAAAACTAAGATGCACTCTTACAAAGACCTACCAATTAGAATGGGAGAACTGGGCTTAGTTCATCGTCATGAAATGAGTGGTGCCCTTCACGGTCTTATGCGTGTTAGAAGTTTTACGCAAGACGATGCTCATATCTTTATGACTCGGGATCAAGTTAAAGATGAGATCATTGGCGTTATGGATCTTATTGATGAAGTATATAAAAAGTTTGGGTTCAACTATCACATTGAATTATCAACTAGACCTGATAATAGTATTGGGGATCAAGCTGATTGGGATATGGCGGAAGAAGCCCTTCGACAAGCACTGGAGCAAAAAGGTGTGGATTACATATTGAACGAAGGCGACGGCGCATTTTACGGACCTAAGATTGACTTCCATCTTGAAGATTGCATCGGCAGAACATGGCAATGTGGTACGATTCAACTGGATTTCCAATTACCCCTTAGATTCGAACTTGAGTATACTGCCCCAGATAATACAAAGGCACGACCAATCATGTTACATAGAGTAGTATATGGTTCAATAGAGCGATTCATCGGCATCTTGATAGAGCATTTTGCTGGAGCATTCCCATATTGGTTGGCACCGGTTCAAGTGAAAGTCCTTTCGATTTCAGAAGATTTTAATGCTTATACAAAAAAAGTGGTTGATCAACTAAAAGATCTTGGTGTAAAAGTTGAAGGTGACTATAGAAATGAGCGTATCGGATATAAGATCAGAGAAGCTGGATTGCAGAAAATTCCTTACTTATTCATTATTGGTGAGCAAGAGCAGAATTCGAAACAAGAATCTGTTAGACCTAGAGGTCAGGTTCAAAACCAAGAAATGTCTATTGAAGGATTCATGGCTTTAGAAAAAGTTGAAAAATAGTATTATAGAACTATAAAGTGCTGTTATAGTGCGGTTATTGACTATTTATCGGTAGCCGCATTGTAATAGGCACGAAATCACTAGAAACGTTTCAAGAAAAGTCTTGACTTATAAAAACATCTGTGATAGTATTTAAAAATGCGCTAATATGCCAATATGCGCCTATTTTATGTGTATACAGTATTATTATAAAGATTTTATGACATGAACTGCACACACTTTTAATGAATAAAAAGGATTCATTGCACCTGTCAACAAGAATTTTCGATGCGTCACCACGATGTATCTTAATATAAATCTAATGCCAAGGGGTGAACTTTATACATGGAGAAAAGCAGAATCAGACCGATGTTAAATGAGAAAACGACAAGAATGACGTTTTCCAAGACAGAAGAAGTTCTTGAGATGCCAAACCTTATCGAAGTACAAAAAAATTCGTATGAATGGTTTTTGGATGAAGGGCTCAAGGAAGTATTTCGTGACATATCCCCAATCTCAGATTACAGTGGAAGTTTGATACTAGAATTCATTGATTTTAGATTAAACAACGAGACGAAGTATACAATAAGTGAATGTAAAGAACGCGATGCCACTTATGCTGCACCACTGAAAGTAAAAGTCCGTTTAATTAGCAAAGAAAAAGACGAAATAAATGAGCATGAAATTTTTATGGGTGACTTACCTTTGATGACTAAAACGGGTACGTTTATTATTAATGGTGCCGAAAGAGTTATCGTAAGTCAGCTAGTTAGATCACCGGGTATTTATTACAATATCAATCGGGATAAGCTTGGTAAGCAATTATTTTCAGCTACCGTTATACCGAATCGAGGTGCTTGGTTAGAATATGAAACTGATTCTAATAATATATTTTACGTAAGAGTAGACAGAACTAGAAAAGTGCCTGTAACTATTCTTTTACGTGCGCTTGGAATAGGTACTAATGTAGAAATATTAGAGCTATTTGGTGAAGAACCAAAGATTTTAGCTTCTATAGAAAAAGATGGCAATAATTCATACCAAGAAGGTCTAATCGAAATATACAAAAGAATCAGACCAGGCGAGCCACCAACGGTTGAAAGCGCAGAGTCATTACTAAACTCTATGTTCTTTGACCCTAGACGTTATGACTTAGCTAAAGTTGGTCGTTATAAGTTTAATAAAAAATTAGCATTCAAAAATAGAATCGCTGGTTGTATTTTGGCTGAAAATGCTGTGAATCTAGCTACAGGCGAGATTTTAGCTGAAGCAGGCACCAAACTTACCAGAGCAATGGCAAAAGAAATTCAGGATGCTGCTATTAAGATTGTTTATATTCAATCAGAAGATAGAAAAGTTCATATTATAAGCAACTTAGCAGTTGACATGACAAAATATGTTGATTTTGATATAAAATCGTTATTGATATCAGAAGATGTTTATTTTCCTGTGCTTAAAGAATTACTTGATGAATATATAGATGAAGCAGAATTAAAAGAGGCCATTAAGAAGAATCATGCAAGACTTGTGCCTAAACATATCACAAAAGAAGATATTTTTTCTTCTATTAACTATAACATGCATATCGAGTACAACATTGGACGTAAAGATGACATCGATCATCTTGGTAACAGAAGAATACGTGCCGTTGGTGAATTACTTCAAAATCAATTTAGAATTGGTTTGTCTAGAATGGAAAGAGTTGTACGTGAGCGTATGACCATTCAAGATATAGAGATGATTACACCACAATCACTTATCAATATAAGACCAGTTACTGCTGCTATTAAAGAGTTCTTTGGTTCTTCACAATTATCACAGTTTATGGATCAGACTAACCCACTAGCTGAACTTACGCATAAGCGTCGTCTTTCAGCCCTAGGACCTGGTGGTTTGTCAAGAGAAAGAGCTGGATTCGAAGTACGTGACGTCCATCACTCTCATTATGGTAGAATGTGTCCGATTGAAACACCAGAGGGTCCAAACATTGGACTGATTAACTCGTTGGCTTGTTTTGCAAGGATTAATGAGTATGGTTTTATCGAAGCACCTTATCGTACAATCGATAAGTCAGGCGATGAGCCAAGGGTACAAGATGAAGTCATCTATGTAACTGCTGATGAAGAAGATAATTACAGAGTTGCTCAGGCTAACGAGCCACTTGACGAGAATGGATATTTTGTTCATAACTATGTTACTGGTAGATACCGAGATGACATTACTGAGATGGAGAAAACAATCGTCGATTTAATGGACGTTTCACCTAAACAGGTATTTTCAGTTGCGACATCTATGATTCCTTTCTTAGAGAACGATGATGCAAACCGTGCACTGATGGGATCTAACATGCAGCGTCAGGCTGTACCATTATTAGTAACAGAGTCTTCAATTGTTGGTACTGGTATGGAGAGCAAAGCTGCAATTGATTCAGGTGTTGTGGTTATTGCTGAGAATGATGGTGTTGTTGATCGCGTATCAGCTAATGAAATTGTAATTAAGAAAAAAGATGGTAATAGAGATCGATATAAAGTGACCAAATACGCTAGAAGTAATCAAGGTACGTGCATTAATCAAAGACCTATTGTTGAAAAAGGTGAAGTGGTTAAAGCCGGCGATGTCATCGCAGATGGTCCATCAACTCAATATGGTGAAATAGCACTTGGTAAGAATCCACTTATTGGTTTTATGACTTGGGAAGGTTATAATTTTGAGGATGCGATTTTGATTTCCGAGAATTTGGTTAAAAATGATATATATACTTCTGTGCATATCGAAGAGTTTGAGGCTGAAGCTAGAGATACAAAGCTTGGACCTGAAGAGATTACAAGAGAAGTACCAAGCGTAGGTGAAGACGCACTTAAAGATTTGGACGAGCGAGGGATCATAAGAATTGGTGCCGAGATTCGTTCAGGTGATATATTAGTTGGTAAAGTAACACCTAAAGGTGAAACTGAATTAACTGCAGAGGAAAGATTACTTAGAGCTATCTTTGGTGAAAAAGCCAGAGAAGTTAGAGATACTTCGTTAAAAGCACCTCATGGTGAGCAAGGTATTGTTGTTGATGTTCATGTTTTCTCAAGAGAAAATGGTGACGACCTTGCACCTGGTGTTAATCAGTCAGTAAGAGTATATATTGCGGTTAAGAGAAAAATATCCGTTGGAGATAAGATGGCTGGACGGCATGGTAATAAAGGTGTTATTTCACGTATATTACCAGCCGAAGACATGCCATTCTTACCAAATGGAAGACCGCTTGATATCGTACTTAACCCACTTGGTGTACCTTCACGTATGAATATCGGGCAGGTACTTGAAGTCCATCTTGGTCTTGCTTGTAAGGCACTGGGATTCAAGATAGCTACTCAAGTTTTTGATGGTGCTCATGAGGGTGACATTATTGGTACACTTAATTTAGCAAACGACTATGTTAACATGGAGTGGGATGAATTCGCTACTAAGTGGGAAGATTCAACGGATCCTAAAGTGTTTGAATACATGGCAGTTAACAGAGCCCATAGATCGGAATGGCGAGACGTGCCTATCAATCCAGATGGTAAAGTTGCTCTTCGTGATGGAAGAACGGGTGAGTTTTTTGATTCAAGAGTAACAGTTGGTTATATGCATTACTTGAAACTACATCACTTGGTCGATGATAAAATTCATGCAAGATCTACTGGACCTTACTCTCTCGTTACTCAACAACCTTTGGGTGGTAAAGCTCAATTTGGTGGACAGCGTTTTGGTGAGATGGAGGTTTGGGCACTAGAAGCATATGGTGCTGCTTATACCCTACAAGAGATCTTAACAGTTAAGTCTGATGATGTAGTTGGACGTGTTAAGACATATGAGGCAATTATTAAAGGTGACAATATTCCTGATCCTGGTATTCCAGAGTCATTCAAAGTATTACTTAAGGAATTACAGTCCTTGTCATTGGATATTAAAATATTAACAAGTGAAAATACGGAAATTGATATTAAAGATGATATTGATGATATCGCTGAATTAACCGACATCGAGGACGATTATGAAAACGTTGCTTCAAAAAAAGATGTTGTAGCAGTTGATGACGTATTTTCACCTGACGAAGACATTGTTGAAGATGAGCCAGCGATAGAGGATGAATTTATTATAGCTGACGCTGATGATTTCTTTGAAGAGGAAGAATAATTAATACTTAATATAGATGATGAAAGGAGTATCACGAATGCCAACACAAAAAGTTGAACAAGGCATGAACTTTGATGCCATTAAGATATCTCTTGCTTCTCCTGAGCGAGTGCGTGAATGGTCCAAAGGGGAAGTTAAAAAACCAGAAACTATTAATTATAGAACATTAAAGCCTGAGAAAGACGGGTTGTTCTGTGAGAAGATTTTTGGTCCAAGCAAAGACTGGGAATGTCATTGTGGTAAATATAAAAAAATTCGTTATAAAGGCGTTGTCTGTGATCGATGTGGCGTAGAAGTTACTAAGTCTAAAGTTCGACGTGAACGTATGGGTCATATTGAACTTGCAGCCCCAGTATCACATATCTGGTATTTCAAAGGAATCCCAAGTAGAATGGGTCTTATACTAGATATTTCACCAAGAACATTAGAGAAAGTTTTATACTTTGCATCTTATGTGGTACTTGATGATGGTGAAACCGGCCTTCAATACAAACAAGTATTAACTGAACGAGAATTTAACGATGCTTATGAAAAGTATGGTAATAAATTCCGTGCAGCAATGGGTGCTGAAGCCGTAAAAGAACTTTTATCTAACATAGATCTTGAAGGTGAAAGTGTTCAATTGCGTAAAGATTTAAAAACAGCTTCTGGACAAAAGAGAGCTAGAATTATTAAGCGATTAGATGTAATTGAAGCATTTAGAGTATCTGGTAATAAACCTGAGTGGATGGTTCTTGATGTAGTACCAGTTATTCCACCAGATTTACGCCCAATGGTACAATTAGATGGTGGTCGCTTTGCGACGTCTGACCTCAATGATCTATATAGACGAGTTATTAACAGGAATAATCGTCTACAAAGATTACTTGATTTAGGTGCGCCAGAGATTATCGTAAGAAATGAAAAGCGTATGTTACAAGAAGCAGTTGATGCGTTAATTGATAATGGTAGAAGAGGCCGACCAGTAACTGGTCCAGGTAATAGACCACTTAAATCTTTATCAGATATGTTAAAAGGTAAGCAAGGACGTTTCCGTCAGAACTTACTTGGTAAACGTGTTGACTATTCAGGTCGTTCAGTTATCGTAGTTGGACCTGAGCTTAAGATATACCAATGTGGATTGCCGAAAGAAATGGCAATTGAACTTTTCAAACCGTTTGTAATGAAACGTTTGGTTGAAGAGGGTATGGCTCATAATATCAAATCAGCTAAAAAAATGGTGGAACGTCTAGAACCAGGCATATGGGATGTCCTTGAAGAAGTTATCAGAGAACATCCAGTTATGTTGAACCGTGCACCAACACTACATAGATTAGGTATTCAAGCTTTTGAACCTATACTAGTAGAAGGTAAGGCAATCAAATTGCATCCACTCGTATGTACGGCTTATAATGCCGATTTCGATGGTGACCAGATGGCAGTTCACGTGCCTCTATCAGTTGAAGCACAAGCAGAATGTAGATTCTTATTGTTATCACCTAATAATCTGCTTAAACCTTCTGATGGCGCACCAGTATCGGTTCCTTCACAGGATATGGTACTTGGTACTTACTATCTAACCCTTGAAAAAGAGGGGGAAAAAGGCGAAGGTAAATCGTTCAAAGATGAGAACGAAGCAATTTTAGCCTATGATAATGGTATTATCACGTTACATGCACTTGTCAAGGTAAGAAGAACTGTTGTAATTGACGGTGTGTCTTATGCTGGTATGATAGAGAGTTCTGTTGGACGTATCATTTTCAATGAAGCTATTCCCCAAGACCTTGGTTTTGTAGATCGTAGCATTCTTGAGAATAAGCATATTTTAGAAATTGACTTCCTAGCGGGTAAAAAGCAAATGAAGGATATACTATATGCTTGTATCAATAGAAAAGGTTCAACTGAGACCTCAGAAGTATTAGATGAAATCAAGAAGTTAGGTTTTAAATATTCAACAAGAGGTGCGCTTACTGTTTCGATTTCAGATATGGAAGTACCACCTGTTAAGAAGAGTATCATTGATGGTGCAGAAAAAACAATTGAGACAATAATGAAACAATTCAAACGTGGTTTGATGACTGAAGAAGAACGTTATAAAAATGTTGTTGAGACCTGGAGAAAAGCCGATGAGAAGATAACAAAAGCGCTTCTTGGCAACTTGGGCCGTTACAATAATATCTTTATGATGGCAGACTCAGGTGCTCGTGGATCTAGTAATCAGATTAAGCAGTTAGCTGGTATGCGAGGACTTATGGCGGATACTTCTGGTAAGACAATCGAGTTACCAATCAAGTCAAGTTTCCGTGAAGGTCTTGATGTACTTGAGTATTTCATCTCAGCTCATGGTGCTCGTAAAGGTCTTGCCGATACAGCACTACGTACAGCGGATTCAGGTTACTTAACAAGACGTCTTGTTGATGTTTCACAAGACTTGATTATACGTGAACTAGATTGTTGCAAAGAAAAAGATCATATAGTTGGTATGACGATTAAAGCTTTCGTTGATGGCAAAGAAGTTATAGAGTCTTTACAAGAGAGGATCACAGGACGATATGCACAATATGATGTTGTTCATCCTAAATCAGGTGAAGTTATTGTAGAAGCTAATCATATGATTAATGTCGATAAGGCTAAAGAAGTTATTCAAGCTGGAATTGATACAGTTAGCATTAGAACAGTACTTAGCTGTCAATCCGAGATTGGTATCTGTGCGAAATGTTACGGTGCTAATATGGCGTCTGGCTTATCAGTACAAGTTGGAGAGTCAGTTGGTATTATCGCAGCGCAATCAATTGGTGAGCCAGGAACACAGCTTACAATGCGTACATTCCATACGGGTGGTATTGCAACAGCTGACGATATAACTCAAGGTCTTCCAAGGGTTGAGGAGATATTTGAAGCTAGAAAGCCAAAAGGTCTTGCAATTATTGCTGAATTCGGTGGCAAAGTAAACATAAGCGATACAAAGAAAAAGCGTGAAGTTATCATCACAAGTAAAGAAGATGGTGTGCCTAAAGCTTATTTAATTCCTTATGGATCAAGAATCAAAGTTGCTGAAGGCGAAGATGTAGTCGCTGGTGATGAGTTAACAGAAGGTAGTGTTAACCCACATGATATATTAAAGATCAAAGGTATTAGAGCTGTTCAGGATTATATGATTCAAGAGGTTCAACGTGTATATAGACTTCAGGGTGTTGAAATTAATGATAAGCATATCGAAGTTATCGTTAGACAAATGCTTAAGAAGGTCAGAGTTGAAGAAGCAGGTGAATCTGAATACTTACCAGGCAGCTTAGTTGATCGTTTAGATTATGAAAAAGTTAATAAACAACTTCAGGAAGATGGACTTGAAGAGATTGAAATAATTCAAGTATTGCTTGGTATTACTAAAGCTTCACTTGCAACCAACTCATTCTTATCAGCTGCGTCTTTCCAAGAGACAACAAAAGTACTTACGAATGCTGCAATTCACGGTAAGATTGATCCACTGATTGGTCTTAAAGAGAATGTAATCATTGGTAATCTTATACCAGCAGGAACAGGTATGAGACGTTACAGGAATGTTGAAATTCGAAAGAACGTGATAGAGAATTTCGTTGAATCAGATCCTGATTTGTTGCCCGAAGAAGATGAATAGCATTAAAGTAGGATAGCGTACATACAACAAAGAGACTGTCGTAAGGCAGTCTCTTTGATATATAATATATAATTCTCGTGATAAAGACGAATATTAGGCCACAAGCTGAATTACACTTGACATTTAGTACAATAAGAGCTATAATTCACCAGTGTGCATTTTCATGTTGCGCGTTCTTTAAGTGCGCAAAAAGCATACACCACGAGTAGTTGTGACTGATAGAAGGGAAGAACAATCGTGCAAAGTTTAGAAGCGGCCCCGAAAGTTGTAGGGTCAAAGCAAACCATACGCGCTATTGAGAGCAATCAAGTAAGTGTTGTGTTCATCGCAAGAGATACACAAGAGCAATTACAAGATCAACTTATTGAGTGCGCAAATAAACACCAAGTAGAGATAGTCTTTTATGATTCTATGGAAGCACTAGGCGAAGCTTGTAATGTTGAGGTGAAAACCGCAACGGCAGCATTAATCAAGTAAACTATATCACAGGAGGTGAAATGGATGCCAACTTTTAACCAGTTAGTTAGAAAAGGGAGAGCAGTATCTAAGAAAAAATCAACTGCTCCAGCTTTACAAAAGGGTTTTAACTCTTTACACAAAAAGGCTACTAATATCTCTGCACCACAAAAAAGAGGTGTTTGTACAGCAGTGAAGACAGCTACTCCTAAAAAGCCTAACTCAGCTTTGCGTAAGGTTGCCAGAGTTCGTTTAACAAATGGTATTGAAGTTACAGGCTACATCCCTGGTGAAGGACACAACTTGCAAGAGCATAGTGTTGTTTTAATCAGAGGCGGTAGAGTAAAAGATTTACCAGGTACACGTTACCACATTGTTAGAGGAACATTGGATACAGCTGGTGTTGCTGACCGTCGTCAAGGACGTTCTAAATACGGCGCAAAACGACCAAAGAAAAAGTAACTTAAAAGTGCCAGGTATCTATTTCAGTATTGTACCTTTTGATATAATAACTAGTTTTATTTTTAAATTAACATTAGTTGTATAGATATAGGATTTCAAATAGAAAGATAACCGGGCTCGATCACAAGAACACTTGTGAGTACCTATGAATTAATTCTTATAATTAAGGAGGGAAGAAACGTGCCACGTAAAGGACATATAGCAAAAAGAGACGTTTTAGCTGATCCGATTTACACTGACAAAGTTGTTACTAAGTTAATCAACAGTATTATGTTAGATGGTAAAAAGGGTACAGCTCAGAAAATCGTATACGGTGCATTTGATATTATGGCTCAAAAATCCGGCAAAGACGCTTTAGAAGTATTTAGAGATGCCATGACTAACATCATGCCAGTTCTTGAAGTTAAAGCAAGACGTGTTGGTGGAGCTACATACCAAGTACCAATCGAAGTTAGAACAGAACGTAAGCAAGCATTAGCGTTACGTTGGATAACAACATATTCACGTAAACGCGGTGAGAAAACTATGGTAGCTCGTTTAGCTGCAGAATTATTAGATGCATCTAACAATACTGGATCTTCAGTTAAGAAAAAAGAAGATATGCACAAAATGGCAGAAGCTAATAAAGCTTTCGCACATTACAGATGGTAAGTATTTAACAAGATATACCAAAGGAGGATAAGACTTTGGCTGAAAGAGAATTCCCATTAAATAGAACCAGAAATATTGGGATTATGGCACATATAGATGCTGGTAAAACAACATTAACTGAGCGTATCCTTTTTTACTCAGGTCGTACCTACAAGATAGGTGAGACTCATGAGGGTGCATCTCAGATGGACTGGATGGAGCAGGAACAAGAAAGAGGTATCACAATTACCTCAGCTGCTACAACCACTAAATGGTTGGATAACCGAATCAATATTATAGATTCACCAGGACATGTTGACTTCACTGTTGAAGTTGAACGTTCATTGCGTGTACTTGATGGCGCTGTAGGCGTATTCTGTGCAAAAGGTGGCGTTGAGCCACAATCAGAAACCGTTTGGCGTCAAGCTGATAAATACCAAGTACCCAGATTAGCATTTGTTAATAAAATGGATATCATGGGTGCAGACTTTGATCATGTTGTAGATATGATTAAAGATAGACTTGGAGCTAATGCAGTTCCAATACAAATACCAATCGGTACTGAAGAAAAGTTCATTGGACTCATTGATCTTTTCAAAATGAAAGCATATATTTATGAAGATGATCTTGGTCTAGATATTGTAGAACAAGAGATTCCAGCCGATTTGTTGGAAAAAGCTGAAGGCTTAAGAGAAGAATTAGTTGAGAAGATAGCAGAAACTGATGAAGTTTTAATGCTCAAGTATTTAGAGGGCGAAGAGATTTCAGAAACAGAACTCAGAGTTGGTCTTCGAGCGGCTGTTATAGCTGTTAAAGTTATCCCTGTTTTATGCGGATCAGCTTATAAGAACAAAGGTGTGCAAAGATTATTAGATGCAGTAGTAGAATTCATGCCATCCCCACTTGATGTACCAGCAATCATGGGTGTAGATCCTGATACTGATGAAGAAGTAGAAAAGCATTCTTCTGACGAAGAACCATTTGCTGCTTTAGCATTTAAAATCATGGTAGACCCATTTGTTGGTAAATTAACATTTTTTAGAGTATATTCAGGTGTTGTTAGTGCGGGTTCTTATGTACTTAATTCTACTAAGAATAAGAAAGAGCGTCTTGGACGTATCTTACAGATGCATGCTAATAATCGTGAAGATATCAAGACAGTATACGCAGGTGATATTGCAGCAGCAGTTGGCTTTAAAGCGACTACTACCGGTGATACATTATGTGATGAAAACCACCCTGTTATCTTAGAATCAATGGTATTCCCTGAGCCAGTTATCTCAGTTGCGATTGAACCTAAGACTAAAGCGGGACAAGAGAGAATGGGACTATCTTTAGCGAAGTTAGCAGAAGAAGATCCAACTTTCAGAACTTTTACCGATACTGAAACAGGTCAAGTTATTAACTCTGGAATGGGTGAACTTCACCTTGAGATCATTGTTGACCGTTTACTTAGAGAATTCAAAGTTGAAGCCAATGTTGGTCAACCACAAGTATCATACAAAGAGACTATTACCAGAGAAGTTGCAGTTGATGGTAAATTTGTACGCCAGTCTGGTGGACGTGGTCAATATGGACATTGTAAAGTTCGTTTTTCACCTATGGATGTTAACGGTGATAAGATTTATGAATTCAAAAACAGCACTGTTGGTGGCTCAATTCCAAGAGAATATGTGCCAGCCGTAGATCAAGGTATTAGAGAAGCTATGGTTAGTGGTGCTCTTGCTGGATATGAAGTAGTAGGTATATTTGCGGATTGTTATGATGGTTCATATCATGATGTAGACTCATCTGAGATGGCATTTAAGATTGCTGGTTCAATGGCATTCAAAGAAGCTTTGAAGAAGGGTGGATCTGTATTATTAGAGCCTATTATGAGAGTTGATGTTACTGTACCAGATGATTACATGGGTGACGTTATTGGCGACATTAACTCACGACGTGGACGTATCGATGGTATGGAACCTCGAAATGGTATTCAAAATATTCATGGGTTTGTGCCATTATCTGAAATGTTTGGTTATTCAACAGACCTTAGATCTAAATCTCAAGGTCGTGGACAATACTCAATGCAATTCGATCACTCGGAGCCATTACCAAAGAGTATTCAAGAAAAGCTTATTACGGGTAAAGCTGAGAAGTAATTATCTGTGAATGCTATGTAATTATTTTAAAAAGACTCTTGTAATATTAGAGTTATTAAAATATAATTTTAACTATTAACACACTGAAATTGAATATAAGGGTATAACCCTATAAGGAGGAAAAAGTAAAATGGGAAAAGCTAAATTTGAAAGAAGTAAGCCACACGTTAATATTGGTACTATCGGTCACGTTGACCATGGTAAAACAACTTTAACAGCAGCTATTACAAAAGCCAAATTTGACAGATTGGGTACTGGCTCTATTGCAGAGTTTGATAGCATTGACAAAGCACCAGAAGAAAGAGAAAGAGGTATCACTATCTCTACAGCTCACGTTGAGTATGAGACTTTAAATCGTCACTACGCTCATGTTGACTGTCCAGGTCATGCTGACTACGTTAAAAATATGATCACAGGTGCTGCACAGATGGATGGATCTATCCTTGTTGTTGCTGCTACTGACGGTCCTATGGCTCAAACTAGAGAGCATATCTTACTCGCAGGTCAAGTTGGTGTTGAGAACATTGTTGTTTTCATGAACAAATGTGACATGGTTGATGATGAAGAATTACTAGAGTTAGTTGAAATGGAAATTAGAGAATTATTATCTGATTATGATTTCCCAGGTGATGACATTCCAGTAATCCAAGGTTCAGCACTTAAAGCACTTGAAGACACTTCATGTGCATGGGCTGATAAAATCTTAGAACTAATGGAAGCTTGTGATACATACTTCCCTGAGCCAGTTAGAGACACAGACAAGCCATTCTTAATGCCAGTAGAGGACGTATTCTCAATTACTGGTCGTGGTACTGTTGCAACTGGTAAAGTAGATCGTGGTACACTTCACGTTCAAGATGAAGTTGAGATTGTTGGTCTCACTGATGCTCCACGTAAAGTTGTTGTAACTGGTATTGAGATGTTCAGAAAATTATTAGATGAAGCTCAAGCTGGCGACAACGTAGGTATTTTACTTCGTGGTGTTCAAAGATCTGATATCGAAAGAGGTCAAGTACTCGCTGCACCAAAAACTATTACACCTCATACTAAATATCAAGCACAAGTATACGTACTTAAAAAAGATGAGGGTGGACGTCATACGCCATTCTTCTCAAATTACAGACCACAATTCTTCTTTACAACAACAGATGTAACTGGCGTTGTAAATTTACCTGAAGGTGTTGAAATGTGTATGCCTGGCGACAACGTAGAGATGGATATTGAATTAATTTCACCTATCGCTATGGAAGTTGGTCAAAAGTTCTCTATCCGTGAAGGTGGAAGAACTGTTGGTTCAGGGTCTGTTATCAAGATCGTTGAATAATATACAAATTAGCTATTAAGCTTATAGAAGACCGTATCTTAGGATACGGTCTTTTTTCAATAGCAGGAAGTTCTGAAAAACAGAACCATCTTTTAATTTATGCAATCCTAATTGCTTAAGTGATAGACCGATGATGTACTGGGATGAGGTGTATATTGCATAAATTAAAAACCCAACTAGTATATGGATAAGTTTTAGATTTTAACTTTATAAGTAGTGTAATAGTATGGTATATTAATAGTCTAATAGTCATATGATATAGATTTGGGAGTAGACAACTGAGTTACACAGCTGGAGGACTTAATGAAAAAAAAGAAAAAGTCTAGGGTTATGAAATCTTTTGCAAAACAGGTATTTCGTGGCAAAATAAGTACATCTGCAAGTTATGTTGAAATCTATCTGTCTATCATGATTTTAGCGGGCATTGTTCTGTTATCTTTTATCGAGGTAAAAGAGTTGATTGATATCTCGCAAGACCTGCTAAATGGTAGAGAGACAATGGGTATTAACGAATTTTTAGGGATAGCTTTTAATCTAATCATTGGTGTAGAGTTTGTGAAAATGCTTGCAAAGCATACACCTGATAGTACCGTAGAAGTGTTGGTATTTGCTATTGCAAGACAATTAATCGTTTCAGAATCAGGCATGATCAATTCCCTTTTTGGTGTTATAGCGATTGCCTTACTATTTGTTGTGAGGAAGTACTTGAGTGAAATCATACATGTATCTCAGCAGGACGAATATATTGTAAACAGTGGTATAAGCATTGATGAAATAAATGAGAAATTGGGTATGAGCCTGAAAAGAGAGTATGGCAATACAGTAGCTGGGATAATCTATAATATAGCGACAAAACGTGGTGATCATGTTGAAATCGGTTATTCGGTTATATTAGAAGATAAGGAATTTCAAGTCCATTCAATGGATGCTAAATTGATTAAGCAGGTTAAGATTATAGAAGCATTGAAAAGGGACATGGTGCCCGAAACGATATCTGAATAAATCTTATTTCTAACTGTTATTGTAAGTATAAAAAACCAATTTATTAATAATCATAATATACAAAAGGAAGCGGTTGGAACATGAACTGACCTCCTATAAGTTAGATTTTTAGGTCTGACTTATGGGAAGTAGTTCAATAGACTGTTTCCTTTTTGTATACCAACTGATTTAGAGAGGATTATATTGTGTGGAATCATATTCAGTGTAGAGATCATATGAAACTAGTGGGTATTATAGTTTGCGTATTGAAAACGTTCCCAGTCTATGATAAAATGGTAAAGTGTAAAAGGATTTGAATATTTTAACTAATGATTGGATATGGTATGGCTAATATATTTGATATTGCTAGAGAAGCTGGAGTTTCAAGAAGTACGGTTTCTCGTGTAATTAATAATCAACCTAATGTTAAGTATGAAAAAAGAATAAAAGTTAAAGAAGCTATAAAAAGGCTTAACTTTACACCTAATGCTGCAGCAAGAATGTTAGCACTTAAGAAGACCTACACTATTGGTGTAGTTGTTAAAGAACTTGGTGACGTTTTTTACGCGTCATTTATTCATAACATACACTATATTGCTGATAGTTATGGATATGGTGCTTTTTATTGTAATCGTAATAGTACTATACAGTCTGAGGTCAACTATCTGGAGAGACTTAATAAACAGGTAGATGGGTATATATTCATTGGTGAAAAAACTGTATCAAAAGAGGAATTAGAAGTATTAGCTAGGTCAGGTGAAATAGTGATTACCATCGGGTTTGATTTAGGTGTTGAAAATGTCACTACTATCACAATTGATAATTATGAGGCGACGTACGGGGCTGTTGAGAAATTAATTGAGCAAGGACACCGAAACATTGTCTATATTAATGCCGAGGAAGAAACGGTAGAATCTAGCCTTAGACAATCAGCCTATGAAGATGTTATTAATAAATATGAATTAAACTATAGTAGAGTAGAACGGATTGACTATTTGTCTGACTCTGCCTATAACTTGGGTACGGAATTGGCAGATGATTTAAAAAAAGAAAAGGTTACAGCAATCATTTGTTTTAATGATACGTTGGCTACTGGCCTAACGGATGGACTGATTACAAAAGGTGTATCGGTACCAGAAGACATATCAGTTGTAGGCTTTGACGATGTTGCTGTTAGAAGGATTACTTCTAACAATTTACCAGCTCTAACAACGATTTCTCAGCCACAACAAAGAATGGCAGAATTTGCTGTCAGGCATTTTATAAAGCGGGTGGATGACGATCAACATCACTATCACGAAAAATTCAAATGTGTTTATGTAGAACGTGAAAGTACGAAAAAAAGTCTATAGAAGGAAGAACCACTTGAAGGATGAAGATGAAAATAAGATTAATGCATGAGCTGTTGGTGGAAGGAACTACGTATACAGCAGCATGTGCGTAGAATAAAGGCGCAGACATAGATATATTAGATTATCTATGCAACAAACAACTGTAGAAAACGGCACAAAGTATATTGAAGTGGCGGTTAGAACAAGAGGAGATATTACAATTCCGGCTAATACATGAACTAAAGTCACAGGTACATATACGTTAGTAGCTGTGCTTACAATAACAAAAAACATATTATATGTAGAAGCAACAGATTTATAGTGGAAATTATCTGGGTTTACAGTTAGGAGAAAGTCGCTTATAATTAGTAGGTAACTAGTTTAGTAAGGTTTTTATATTGTTACTGACAAACTATATTATAAGGGGTATAATGTTTCATACATTATACAAGGTGGCTATGAATATGAAAAAATCCAGTGTTTTCACAGACAATAGATTGCTAAGAAAACTTAATGCAAAAGGGATTCAACTAGTGACGAACATAGTGTTGGTATTAATAGGCGGCGTTTTTGCATATCTATTTTTCCTATCTAAGGAGAGCCTTGGTGATTTTAGTGTTTTAGGGCGCATTGCTGTAATCCTCTTTTTCATATGCCTGGCTTTGAATTTTTAAGCCAACATGATTTTGTCGAGTTCTTTAGATATGATTATTGATAATGCCCAAAAACTTTCAGATGGACAATTAAATATTGCGGATATTAAAAACACTGACGGTAGTAGCTATAAAGTTCTAGCTAGAGCTTTAAATCAGATGAAATCTAATCTGTTGACATTTATTGAGCAGACTAAAAATAATGTTATTACACTTAACGAATCTATAGATCAAGTCTCAAGCAGTATGAAAAAATCTTCAAAAGGTAACGAACAGATATCAGCAACTATTTCAGATGTATCAGATAAATCTCAAGAACAACTTAGACTAGCAAGGGTAACCGTTGAAAAGATGGAAGAAGCTAATGAAAAAATCGATAGCATAGCAACACATATTCACGATGTACAGGATTTTTCAGCGGATACACATGTCACAACAACAGAGGGTATAGAAAAAATAGGTGCGTATAATGAGAACATACAAGTCATATTTACAAACTTGAATTATACCAACGAATATATTATTAAGTTACGCGATGATATCGAACAGATTGAGACAATCTCGAATTTCATCGAAAACATAAGTAATAAACTTAAATTATTAGCAATGAATGCATCTATTGAAGCGGCAAGATCAGGTGAAGCTGGCAAGGGGTTTGCAGTGGTTTCAGAAGAAATTACTAAACTATCGGAAGCTACTAAAGAAGGTATAGGGCGCGTTCAAAACATGGTAGTAAGTATACTTGATAACAGTGGTAGTGTTGTATCAAGTGTTGATAATATCAAGGGCGATTTTGAGACAGGTATAGATATATTTGATGGCGTTAAAGTCATATTCCATGATATACAAGAAAAGAGCAGTTCGATTCTTAATGAGATCAATGAAGTTGGGGATGAAATTGGTAATATAAATGAGATCACAAAGCAGACATCAAAAATGAGTCAAGAAGTATTTGATTTTTCAATAGGCGTTTCTGAGGGAACGAAGGAAATATCAGATGTAATTAAGGATGAAACAGCTGAGTTGATTAGTATTACAAATTCTACAGATTCTTTGCTTTCCATGCTAGGGAAAATTGAGAGTTTGACGAACAAGTTCGACTTGGATATTAAACCTATCAATAAGCAACCAAAGAAAAAAGTAAGGATCGCAGTAGTATGCCCGTATAATGTTGCCTTTTGGTATCCAGTTGAAAAAGGTGCTATATATGCCAAACAAACATTGCAAAAATTTAACACTGAAGTTGATTTCATTGGGATAGAAGCAATTAGTATTGTTAATTATACAAAGGCTGTAGAACAGGCAATTGAAGCTGGCTACGATGGTATTGCAATTTCTGGTATGTATAAAGAACTGGTACCTTTGGTGGAAAAGGCAACCAATAAGCATATACCAATTATTACATTTAACAGTGATTTTGAAGAGGACTCAACAAGAATGGCATTCGTTGGACAAAACGCCTATGAAGCAGGTGTGGTTAGCGCAGAAGCCATGTTACAAGCGATTGACAATAAAGGTAATGTCGTCGTAATTACTAGTGATTTAACAATTACTTCTCATGAACTTAGAAGAAAAGGTTTTAACGATAGAA
>JAQICP010000461.1 GCA_027858555.1 Vallitaleaceae bacterium | reverse complement strand
ATAGTAATAACACCTACTAATATAAATATTTGCATAAATTCACTTAAGATGTTTTTGCGTCGTACTAGTCCGCCATAGAATAAGGCCAATCCAGGAATAGACATCATTAATACAAAGGCAATGGCTACAATCATCCATGCTGTGTCTCCAGCGTTGATTGTTGGAGTAGGGATGGCTGCGTCTTGTGCTAAAGCCGGAATACTAAATAAAGTTAGCATGGCTAATAAGGATAAAATATATTTTTTCATGATAATTTAATTTTTGTACTTATTATTCTTTAATGTATAGTGCTTCAGGGCCTTCTTCTTCGTTACGAATACGATAAGAATTCTCAATATCCCATACGAATATTTTACCATCGCCTGGTTCGCCTGTTTTGGCTGCGCTCATTATTGCCTTTACTGTTTTTTCTGCATTCAGATCACGCACAACGACAGATACCATTCTGCGCTGAATGTAGCTGGATTGGAATACTTGTCCACGTACAATTTGTTCTTCGGTGCTTCTACCAAGACCTGTAATATCCCAGTAAGAGAACCAGTGAATATCCACGTCATAAAGCGCTTGCTTTACATCTTCGAATTTGGATACCCTAATGACTGCTTCGATTTTTTTCATTTTTGTTTTTTTTTTAATTGATTTTTGAAATTTTGTATATGATTTTTCTTTTGGATTATCTTCCTGATTGTATGTTTACAAGTTCATCGATGGTTGAGATGTATATTTTGCCATCTCCTTGCTCTTTGTCGCTGGCAGCTTTGATAATTGTGTCAACAGCATTGTCTACGAATTCATCTTCAAAAAGAAACGAAATATTTACACGTGGTATAATTCTCGTTTCATATTCGTTTACTTTGAAATGATTGCTTGATTTTTCCTTACCAATCCCTACAATGTCATTGTAGGTGATAAACTCGACGCCTAATTTGTGAAGAGAGCTCCGTACTTCTTTCAATTGGGAGTTTCTGATAATTGTTTCAATTCTTTTCATATTCAAGCGTTTTTGTTCGACAATTTTAACATCTTGTTTAAATTATAACACAAAAATACGCATAATGTTCGCAAATGCAAACAAATAACATCAAAAAGTAACAAAAATGTTTATAAAGTATCAAATAGATACATTTATGTAGCTATTTTAAGGCAAATGGATAACGTATAATAAAAAAGGGAATGTCTAGCAAAAGACATTCCCTTCTCACAAAAATGAAGAAAAATCAATTATCAATTGTAAGCAGTTTCTCCATGCTCATATACATCCAAACCTTCTTCTTCAATTACTTTAGATACTCTAAGTATTTTCGCTTTCTTAAGGATAGTGAATAAAACGAAACCAGTACCGAATGACCAAGCAAAGAATGCTGCTACACCAATAGCTTGAACACCTAGTAAGCTTGCTCCGTGTCCGTAGAATAATCCTTCTGAAGTAGAGAATAGTCCGACAGCCAAAGTACCAATAGCACCACTCACACCGTGTACAGAGATAGCACCAACTGGATCGTCCACTTTTAATATTTTGTCAATAAATTCAACTGCAAATGGTAATACAAAACCTGCAATGATACCAATCAGTACTGCTCCTATTGGGTCAACAGCATCACAGCCAGCTGTAATAGCAACTAAACCTGCTAGGGCACCGTTTAATGAAATGGATAATACTGGACGTTTGTATCGGAACCAAGCTACTATCATTGCTGTTACTGCACCCGCAGCCGCAGCTAAGTTCGTTGTAACTGCAATGTGTCCAATTGCTATAGCATTGTCTGTTCCAGATGCCGCCAATTGAGAACCAGGGTTGAAACCAAACCATCCAAACCAAAGGATAAATACCCCCAGTGCACCTAATAAAAGGTTGTGTCCAGGAATGGCTTTTACTTTACCATCTTTTCCGTATTTACCAATACGAGGTCCAATGATTGCTGCTCCTGCTAAACCAACCCATGCACCTACAGAGTGAACGATTGATGATCCTGCGAAGTCATGGAAGCCCATCTCGCTTAACCAACCACCACCCCAAGTCCAGTGACCAGAGATTGGATAAATTAATACTGAAATAACGATGGTAAAAATTAAGTATGCTTTAAATTCAGTACGTTCTGCCATTGCTCCAGATACAATTGTTGCAGCTGTTGCACAGAATACTGTTTGGAAAAATAAGTCAGCATAACCTGGATAGTTGTATCCATCACCAAATACTTTTAATGCTTCATCGCCTCCTGAGAATGGCGTTAAAGCCCATCCATACATTATTCCAAAACCGATAAACCAATACAATAATGAACCTATAGAAAAGTCCATTAAGTTTTTCATAAGAATGTTAGCCGTGTTTTTTGAACGTGTAAAACCAGCTTCGACCAGTGCAAATCCGGGTTGCATAAACATCACCATGAATCCCGCTACCAGCAGCCATATGGTATCTATACCTCTGACTGCTCCTAAAATTTGTTCTTACATTGAATTATGTTTTAATAATTTTTATTCTTTTTATTTTTCCAACTCTGCATTGTATAGAGCAATGTCTCCATGTTCCCCAGTGCGGATTCTTACAGCATCTTCTACAGGTATAATAAATATTCTACCATCACCTGTTTCCCCAGTTTTTGCTGCGCCTTCGATAGCTTTCACCGTTTTCTCAACATTTTTATCTCGCACAATTATGC
>JAQICP010000425.1 GCA_027858555.1 Vallitaleaceae bacterium | reverse complement strand
AAAAAGGTTGGTTCTTATAAAGAACCAACCTTAATTGTCATATTATGATAATAATTGTTTAACAATCTGGCTTACAGATTGATTGTCTGCTTTCCCTTGTACCTTAGGAATCATAGCAGCCATAACTTTGCCCATATCTTTCAGTGAGCTAGCGCCAATGTCTTCAATGGTTTCCTTGATAATATCAGTCAAAACATCTTCAGATAGCTGTTCTGGTAGATAAGCCATGAGTATCTCGATTTCCCTTTTCAGTTCATCGATTAAATCCTGACGTCCACTTCGTTCATAATCTGGTAATGATGACTTCCGCTTCTTGATACACGATGCCAGTACAAGTAGAACTTGTTCTTCGTCAAGTATCACACGATTATCTTTCTCTTCTTGAAGAATTGCCGCACGAACAGATTGTACTGTGTTTTTTCGTACAGTATCTTTCGCTTTCATTGACTCTTTCAAGTCAGCAAAAAGTTGTTCTTTTAATGACATTTTTTTCACCTGTATTAGCGCTTACGTTTTCTTGCAGCCTCAGACTTTTTCTTACGTTTAACACTAGGTTTCTCGTAATGTTCTCTTTTACGAATTTCTTGCATGATACCTGCCTTAGCGCAATTTCTTTTAAACCTTCTTAAGGCGCTATCAAGAGATTCGTTGTCTCTAACTGTAACATTTGACATACTGTTCTGACCTCCCTCCAGTTGACACTTGTGCTTCTAAATATACAACTTGAGAGTATGTTTTCGCACTACCTTAAATTATAACACAAGATTTAATTTCGTCAACAGCTTTTTGGTAATACTTTGAAAAATTATTTTTATTTCTATTCAGCTAACACCAGATATGACTGTAGCAATTGGCCCGTGAATCAACTAATCAAGACTAATATAATGCTTAAAATCACTATATAGCACTTCATATTCTTCAATATAGGAAGTCAAATGAGCAACTGTATAATCAGCCGCATACTCTAACCTGCTTATCTCATAAGCCGTCAGTGTCTTATTACCCGAATAATAAGCAGACAAAGTTTCATCCACAGGCATTATGCCAATGCATCCATCTGTCCAATAGGTATATGTAGGCACTAATGTAATCCCACTGATTTCAGAAAACTCATCTGTCTTTGTAAAATTCAAACTCATCATAACACCGAGATCTTTATGCGCCCCATCTCCATACCTTTGTGAGGATATGAAATTCCCGAGAGAATAGATCACAACACCTTTTTTAGTTGTGCCATCTGCTCGTTCTATATCTCTCACATCTATAGGTTGTAACACATGGGGATGTCCGCCAAAAATGACATCAGCACCATTATCAAACAAACCATCCACCACATCTCTTTGATAGCTATTTTCAGTTTCAAAGTATTCATTACCAAAATGCATCATCACGATTACAAAATCAACACCTGCAGCTTTTGCTTGCCTTGTCTTTTTATACATTTCTTCAATCTTGGCTTCTTCATAGACATTTAGCTCATTAATAATATATTCATGGCCTTCTTCTGGCCAAAATCCATTCATGCCATAGGTGTAATTAACAAAAGCAAAGCTAATACCTTCAACTTCAGCTATGAAGACATCATTAGAATCTTCTTCTGTTTTATACGTACCCACATGGGCAAGACCTTTTTCATCTAGTACATCTATGGTTCTAAAAAGGCCTTCATCATAACTATCTAACGAATGGTTATTAGCGGTTGATACCATGTCAAAGCCTACATCCATTAATTGATCCACAATTATATCTGGTGAGTTAAATGCTGGAAAACCACTATAACCACCTACACGTTGATCCACTCGAAAAGATCTGGCCCCATTAGCTCCAGCAAGGGTTGTCTCTAGATTACCTATTGTATAATCTGCTGCTAACAAATATGGTGCAACCCTATCAAATGACGAACTAAAATCAAAAGTATCATTAGTACTATTATATGATTTAACCAATTGGGTTCTATGAAACATAAGATCACCTACTGCTAATATGGATATTTCACTGACATCATGTTCGATGATTATGTTGTCAGATACTTTTTTTATACCGCTATCTATTACATATTCAGTAGACTCCGTATGGGTCAGTTGCCCATCAAGATATGTGGACATGGCTATCTGGTTCCCTGTAGAACAACCTGTTAATGTAATTAATATAATGACTATAATTAGACTTCTTTTCATATGATACCTACACTTATCTGTCAGTTTATGAGCTGTCTGCAATTTATTATATCAGATAACCGTATCCTATCATAGAAAAAGCTGTCATAAAATGATATCTAATGATATCCCATGACAGCTTTTTTCATTATCTGCTTTACTTCATTATCTACTTAAAGCATTCTGTACTGCTTCCAATATGATTAAACTGCTATTGGTCGCACCGGTTATTGTGTCTACCTGAAGGCTCTGTGCTTCTACGATATCCCCTATAATCACGTCCGCCGAATCACCCCTGCCATTGTCATGTTGAATCAAGTTAATGGCCTCAATGGTGTGATTTTTGACCTCTACAGACACCTTGACACGGATAATGCCGCCTGCATCAGATTCTCCCAGATAAGTACCATCTTCGATATCATCAAGGGAAAGTGTTTCAATATGAACTGTTTCCATATACGCATCATATTCATCAAACATATTACTAATATAAAACTTTACCCCTACAGCTATGACTACCAATAAACCAATAATTATAAATAGCTTCTTTTTCATATTACACCTCACATATAATCATCCTAGTTATTTAATTAGTTATTTAACTAGTTACCAAATCAGTTACTAGCTCAGTATAGCAAGGGTATATAAAACAAGTATATTCTAGAAATAAAGAATTCCTAAAATATACCCATATTTATAATACTTATAAAGCTTTTTTATATAACGGTTTGCCCAGTGGCAATACAACTTTTCCAAGTTGTGTATTAATAACAATAGCCGCTGAACCGTAGAATGACAATAATGAGATGATTAACTCTGAAATTGCAGCTATGTTATGCATCAATTCTTCCATAACGTGTAGCGTTGAAAATGACAACCCTAAAAACAGGAAATCAATAAAAACAAAAATCATAAATAACACCTTGTTAGTTGATAAAGCGCCAACAGTCATATAAAGTGTAAATATCAAATAACCAATGAAGGCAATGCCCAGTTGTTTTGGATCTGCTTTCTCAGCCAGTTCAGCCCCAAAGAGTCCTGACTGTATTAACCATGAAAAAGCTACACTATACCAAAAAAAAGCATATGCGCCAAAAGCGGTGGCGCCAAACATATTGTTTTTCTTTGCGTCTTGAATGCTTGCATATAACTGTGCGCTAGCTCCAAGGAATATAGCCCAAGGTATAACAAATGATACGCCTGATGTCAAACCCAGTTTTGCCGATGATGCTACCAGTGTTACCATTGCTAGTCCAAACAAACCAAGCGGAGTTGGATCTGCTACTACTATTTTTCTTTCTTCCATCGTATTCCCTTTCCTATATCAGCACTTTTTTTAAGTACTGTATACTGAACCTTTGAGTATTATACATAATTACTTGTTTAAGTACAAGAACTTTCTAGAATCACTTATACTT
>JAQICP010000403.1 GCA_027858555.1 Vallitaleaceae bacterium | reverse complement strand
GCATACAAGGATGGTATCACTAAATTAAATAATAAAAACTATCTTTTAGAAACACTTAACTTAGTTGTAATAGAAAGCAGTATTCATTTTTCGCTACTCATGATTGGCTTTAATAATTATAGAATGGAAGATGATTATCACCAATACAACATATCAAAAGATATCTTGACGCACATAGCTTACAACCTCATTAACCTTAACCAAGAGCGTTATGAAATCGGTTTCTATACAGGCGATATATTCTACGCACTGCTTGATCATTCAGATGATGCCACTACCTTTTCTAATAATATTGTAGATCTGTATGGTGAGCCAGTCACCATTGATTCCCTTAGCCTTGATCTCAGCATTCATGTTGGTATCTATGATTTTGTATATGGCACGTCAGCACTTGATACCCTCAGTTACGCCGAAATCGCCATGTATCAAGCCAGAAAAGATAAAGACATGGGTTATACCACTTTCTCAGAGGACCTATTGAAAACACTATAAAGAAACACCATAAAGCACCACCCTAAAGAAACACCCTAAAGTACCACCCTAAAGTACCACTATAAATAACGCCATAAGAGGCTTATCCTCCTACGGCGTTATTTGTAATATATACGTCTTTCTTTTCTAAACAGTCTGATCTTTCTTCCCATATAATATTCTATATAGTATGGGTATTACAAGGAGTGTAATCACTGTTGAAAAGAGTAAACCTGATCCAATTGCAATCGCCATGGGGGCAAACATTTCACTTTTTGAAATCATCAGTGGTATCAGCCCGGATATGGTGGTAATGGTGGTAAGCAGGATTGGTCGAATACGTTTTTTAGAACCTTCTATGGCACTGTCCTTAATATTCAAACCTTCACTTCGTCTTTTATCAATACTATCCATCAAAAGAATCGCATTATTGACAACAATACCCATCAAACTGACAATCCCAAGTAATGCTGTAAAGGATAGTGGATAGCCGGTAAAATAAAGTCCAAACAACGCCCCTGCACCTGCAAGCGGTATGGACATCAATATGATGGCAGTCTGTCCAAATGAATTGAATTGTATCACCAATATGATCAATATAAGGAAACCCGCAAACATGGCCATCATACCCAAATCACCGAAATTATTAGCAATACTGGTCTGTTCTCCTTCATATAGCCATGTGATTGTTGGGTACTCGTTTTTGTTAAGCACTTCTTCAAATTCCTTCATGATCTCAACGCTGTTATACCCACTTTTCACATTTGCAAGTACTGTAACAGCATAATCGCCTTGATATTTATTGATTGAGGATCTGTTTTGAACCACTTCTAATGTGGCCACTTCTTTTAATGTAACACCAGTTCCTGCCTGATCATGTCCAATCACTAAGTCCAGTAATGCCTCGCTATCAGCAACTTCCCCTTTAATTGCAACAGCAGTAAATCCATCTAATTCCTTAATGGTAGCAACCTCTTTACCGTTGATGGCATAGCTAACTTCTGCTTGCACCAATGGTAGCGCCAAGCCAGCGGCTACAAGTGCCTTGTTATCATAGTTAATCTCATAACTATTAATTGCTATGGCTTCATTATCTCTAATGAATGTGACGCCTTCGATACGCTCTAATATTTCTTTTGTATAGTCTTTCGCATCTGTTATATCTTCCAGCTTTTTACTTGTTACTTCAATTGTTATCGGCGCTTCTATTGGTTCACCTTTTTCTAATTCTTTGACTTCTATCTTTAAGGTCGGGTCAATTAGATTCAGGTCTGCTTGTAGTTTTTCGACTAAGCCCGTATTATTCTCATAATCGTCGTTTAGATCCACTTGAACCAGAATCTGGGCAAAATCCGATGCCTTGCCATAGGTTCTCATGGTATCCCAAAATCTAGGCACACCACCACCGACTGTGGTCAAGTAATGGCTGATATGTGGTTCTGCTCTTAGATAGGCTTCAATTTTCTCTGCCTTGACCTCCGTATCATCTATATTGATACCATCTTTATTGGTGATGTTGATATAAAAGATATCTTTATCCGCCTTAGGAAAAAATGATAAGCCAATCTTTGGAATGATAAGTACCGCCACAACCGTAATGATGAGTACACTTGTTAGTACCAAAGCCTTCCTCCTAAGGAGCCAGTTGATTGTGTTTTCTATATACCTAAATAGTCTGCCTTTTTGAACTTTTGCATCCATATGATTGAACATCAAGTAGGATAAGCACGGCCTTAGCGTTATAGACACCACGTAGGATGCTGAAAGGGATATAATAATGACTTGTGGCACGCTTATGATATAATCCCCCACTATGGACGGAATGAACAGCAATGGGCTAAATGCAGCTATG
>JAQICP010000379.1 GCA_027858555.1 Vallitaleaceae bacterium | reverse complement strand
GTAAATACTGCAGGGTCAATACTATAACTGCCTTCAATATAATCTGGCTCAGCTACAAACGGACCCGTCGGTTCGCTACTGGTTGCTACACCCATTCTAAATATATCTTCTTGGTCTTTAGCTGGAAAATACAGATAATACATACCATTTTTATAAGCTGCATCTGGCGCCCATAACTGTTGTTTAGCCCAAGGCACGTCCCTTAGATTAAGGGCTTCTCCGTTATCCACACACTCAGAATCAAAATCCGTAATCGTTAATACATGATAGTCCTCCATTAGATACTGTCCACCATCTTGTGATGATGTATTAGGATCTATGTAATCAGGGTCGTGAGAGGGATAGATATATAAGGTACCATTAAAGACATGGGCAGAAGGATCAGCCGTAAAGATGTTGGTTACGATTGGTTCATTGTAACTTAATACTTGAGCATCTATTAACTCTTCTGCTTCATCTGAATCTGTTTCATCTGAGCCTGCTTGAGCTACACCATCTGTATCTGAATTAACATCTGACTCAGCGTCTGGACTACTGTCTGGATTTGTGTCTGATTGATTAACCTCAGCACTGGTGTTATCTGTTGGTCCTTGAGTTGTCTCATCCTTTGACTGACTGCACCCGGTTATAAGTAATACCATAATTAATAAACTTATAATCTTATAATATTTCTTTGCTCTAATATACATATAATATGTCCTTTCAATAGTGAATAACAGGTCTATTAACCTAATATTTATTAGAACATCAAATTAATAGAGAGTCAATATCATATCAAATAAAGTCATCTAGCTTTCATATCTAATTGATTGAATCAATTAGCAATATGGTTTAATTCTATGATTTTCCCCCAGTTAGGGTATATATTAATCCGTTCTTGAATCACATCTTCTTGATTCAATAAGTCATATCCTTTTATAGGATATCCACCAATCTCTTTTTCCGATATTATACGCGTATTGTTGCTATTATTAATAATGATGACATATGCACTTTCTTTAGTTGTTCTCTTATATGCAATCAAATCACTTTCCACTAATAATGTCTTGTGCTCACCATAGCATAACCCTTCATGATTCTTTCTAATATCTGCCAATCTTTTCACACAATTATAAAGAGGTTGTTTTTCACATCCAGATAACTCTGTAACATCATAGGTAGGTCTTAGGGCATCATCACTGTAAGGACTTCTTACACCCTTTACCCCAATCTCGCTTTTGTAATAGATGGATGTGTATCCTTTCATGGTGTATAACATGATATATAATGGATATAAATCCGCTTGATTTACAAGGGTTGATGCCACTCTATTAACATCGTGATTATCCACAAAATTGTAAAGATTATGATTATGATTTAATCCCCATGGTCCAAACAATCGATTAAATGAATAGGCAATCTCATGGTAATTCACATCATTGAGGCTTGAATATAAGCCTTTATAACACTCATAATTAGACACACTATCGATACCCGTCTCCTCAATCATCTTGCTGTAATCCCCATGAACCATTTCACCCATGATGAAAAAATCTGGTTTTATAGATTTTGTCATGTGATTCAATTCTCTTAAAAATGTCCTATCCATCACATCTGCAGCGTCCATTCTAAGGCCATCTATGTGATATGTCTCCATCCAATATCTAACCACTTGAAGCAGATAATCTTTCACCTCCCGGTTAGATAGATTTAATTTAACTAATTCATCATGTGAGTCCCACGAAGCATAACCAAATCCACAATCACCCTTATTTTGATTAAAATCAATCATGAACCAGTCTTTATAGGCTGAATACTCCCTATTCTGACAGACATCTTGAAATGCAAAAAAACCTCTACTGACATGATTAAAAACACAATCGACGATTATATCGATGCCTTCATTATGGCAGCTTCTGAAAAATGTGATACCATCTTCATTCGTACCAAGCCTTGGGTCAATCTGATAGTAATCAATGGTATCATACCCATGGCGCTCACTTTTGAAAAGTGGTCCAATATATAAAGCATTGATGGATAATTCTTTTAAATGTGGGATAAACTCAGTTAGGGAGGTTATATTTTTATAGCTTCCATCTGAGTTTTTAAGCATGCCCAGTGGGTATATGTGATAAAATTGATAGTTCTTTTTTGGGTTGGGTGTAATAACCGACATTGTGTTGGGTGTTAGGTTTGTCATAAAAGACCTCCTCGTGTTGTCGTTTTATATGCTAGGGCTATTGTTATTGTTGTTGTAATCGTTGTTGCTATTGCTGTTGGTGCTGGTGTTTTTATTGCTGTTGCTGTTGTTATTGCTATTGGTGTTGGTGTTGCTATTAGTATTGATATTGGTGTAATTGTTATAGTTACGGTTGTTACCGTTGTTGTAATCACCATGATTATAAAACATAAGGTCTCTGATAATTCTGCGAATAGCAATGGTGATGTTGTACCTACCGTTCGGTATATTAAAGTCCAAGATATATCTTCTCATTTAGTTCTGCGGCTACCTATCTTCCTAGAGTAATGTAGCCACCTATAATGAGAAGATGCCATATAAAAACTGTTTCGCTAATAAATGAATCTCTTCTTTTGTAATCTGAACGGTCATATCTTCACTGAGAGACGCTTCAATATAGCCATTAATCAAAGATAGATAGGCAGATACAAGGAACGCTTCTTTTCCAATCAGATTGGTATGATACTGAGTTATGGCTACAAACAGCTCATTAATGGCATCATGTTCTGACTTATAGTATGTGCTGACTATCTTATACGCTTCACCTTTTCTCGGACTTCTTCTAAGGTGATCCGCAAGCCAAAAAAATAAGGGCTCATTGGTTGCAAGTTTAATATATATGGTTACAAGGTCTTCCATCGTTTTTATAATATCACCATTGTATGGCAGCAATTCTAATATATTACTTAACAACTTTGAAAAATGAATCTCATATATACTTCTAAGCAAACCTTCTTTGCTACCAAAATAATGGTACATCGTAGGTTTGGTAACACCAGCCTCGTCTACAATTTTTTGAACGCCAGTACCCATGTAACCTTCTGTAGCAAATATCTCTAATGCTTTTTGTAGTATGACTTCTTTATTAGACATAACAATCTCCTACAGGCATTATATACCAATCGGTATACTAAGTCAATGTATTTCCTTGAATACCGCCTCAGTTATATGTGTTATTATGATTCAACAAAATATTATAATTCTTCCTTAGCAAATCTCAAGAAGTCTTCATAATTACCTCTATAAGTTATCTCATGGCTTACTTCACTTCGATCTAATATATGATCCTCAATCAGATAAGTTTTCATACCTAACTTGGAAGCAACCATATCTTCCTGTGCATCATTGCCAACCATCATACACTCTGCTGGGTCTAATGAAAGCGCATCAATAATTTCTTGGTAAAATTGGATCTGTGGTTTACAGTAATGATTTTTTTCAAAAGAAGTGATATAAGAAAAATCATCAGGTGATAAGCCAGCCCATTGAATTCTTTGTAGAATTGCAGTCTCAGGAAACAACGGATTTGTTGCTAAAACTAATTGGTAACCTTTTTCTTTTAGTACTTTCACCGCTTCAATTGCTTCGAATCTCTCGTAAGAAGAAACCTTAGCATTCATATATGTTGTATCATAGAACACATCCCACATATCATGATAGTCACTAATATCATGTCCAATTAAGCGCTCGAATTCTTGCATGAACACCGTTTGATTTGTGCTGTCTGTAACATCCTTCACCATTATTTTTGTAGCTTTCATAACTGTATCTACGAGTAGATCTGGAGCCATTACATCCTTAAAAACCATGCTCATCTCATGAAAATATATTTTTAAAAATTGATTGATATCCATTGGTAATAACGTACCATCTAAGTCAAATAAGATTGTCTTCATGTCTTCCTCCACTGTCTAATTTAATTAGTTTATTATATCATAAATAACACTGAAGGGTTTTGCATTCTCTATTCCATCGATTTAATGATAATCTAACTGGTAATATATAAATCCAATTAGAACAGTTCTAAGTCACGCAAAAAACTAACTAGAATTCTAATCAATTCAAGTTAGCTTTTATACTGTTCATACCTATATCATTAGATGCTATATACCCTACTCAATATACTATTTCGTAATCGGAATCCATATTTCAGTCAAATAGTCCTCACTTGTGATATCACCTTCATAGTACACTTCAAATACGGCCCATTCTGCTTCAGGTACATCATGGCTAGTATAACCACTGATTGGCTTGTCTGTGAATGCACCTATAATGTAATCAAACTTTGTCCCCGTTTCAGAATCCATAGGCATACACACGCCGATACACTGCTTATTGTCACTATGCTTGATCATATCTTGATAATCACCATTGCCCATTACTTCATCCCAAAACTTAGGAATCAGCTTGAAATTATCACCATGTTCTGTGTTAAAATTTCTAGTGATACCATAAAACGTAAATCCATCTTTTTTTTGTATTTTATTGTTCATTGGTAAATCTCCCTTCAAAGAAACTTGAATTGTTAGTTTAGGAAATGATTTAATAATCAACTGGTGTTTACGAACCTGACTTGGATTTTCTCCATGGACTTTCTTAAATGCACGTGAGAATGCTTCGGAAGATTCATATCCGTATATGAAAGCAAGGTC
>JAQICP010000358.1 GCA_027858555.1 Vallitaleaceae bacterium | reverse complement strand
CTATAATCGGCATTTCAACATCATATTTTATCGATAGCGCTAATGCTGCTTTTGCAGAGTAGACACCTTCAACCACCATCTTAACTGTTGATAGCGCTTCATCAAGGCTCATGCCTTCACCAATTAAAATACCAGCTCTACGATTCCTTGAGTGCATACTGGTACAAGTTACGATTAAATCTCCAATACCTGACAGACCATTAAAACTATCAGCAGTAGCACCCATAGCTAAACCAAGTCTAGCTATCTCTGTCATGCCCCTAGTCATTAATGCAGCTTTTGTATTATCACCAAATCCTAATCCGTCCGAAATACCGGCGGCTAGTGCTATCACATTTTTTAATGAGCCGCCCATTTCTACACCAATCACATCTTGTGATCCATATACTCTGAAAACATCATTCATAAAAACATCTTGCACTTCTTTAACGGTGCTTTCATTATGTGAGGCAACCACTACAGACGTAGGCACTTTTCTTGAAACCTCTTCTGCATGGGATGGACCAGATAAAATCACAACTTCATTATTAGGTAAAACATCATTGATTACTTCTTGCAATGTGAATAACGTGCCGTCTTCTAAACCTTTGGCTACATTAACTATAATCTGATTGTCAGTTATATACGGTTTGCATCCCTCAGCTGTCATTCGAATGAATTTTGAAGGAACAGCAAATACGAGTATATGTCGCTCTTTAATCGCTTCTTCTAAATCCGATGTAATAGTGATATCATCTGGTATGATAATGCCAGGTAATTTATCAATATGTTCTCTTTTGTCATTAAGCATGTCTACTTCTTCTTGAATTAGTGACCATATTGTAACTTCATGACCATTACTATGCAGTAGTATGGATAACGCCGTTCCCCAACTGCCTGCACCTAGAATCGATATTTTCATATTGTCCTCCATATACTGTTAGGATTGTTTTTTAAGTTTCAATTGTACTTTCTACTTCTACTGTTACTTCTTTTTTATGACCAATTTTTGTTTCTTTTCCAGTAATTAATCGTTTGATATTAGGCATATGTTTATATAACGTAATTATAGTAATCATAGAACCAACTACAAAAAGCTCTAGGCCGTCTGTATCATTCAATCTAAATAACAATAGATAGAATGGGATAGCAATGACCATCAATATAGAACCGAGTGATACGTATTTTGAAAGAATAACAGCTAATGCCATGATCACCATCATAATCAAACCAAGAATTGGTTCAAGAGCTAACATAACACCGATGGATGACGCGATACCTTTACCTCCCTTGAATTTAAGAAATACTGGCCAGACATGTCCGAGTATGACACCTAGACCTGCATAGTAAGCGTATACTGGTTCGTCAAAAATAATTTTAACGATGACTACCGCTATAATTGCTTTGAATATGTCAGTGAAAAATGTCACTGCACCGAGTTTCCACCCAAGCACGCGAATTGCATTGGTTGTGCCTGAATTACCACTTCCGAATTTTCTGATGTCGATTTTACGAATGAATTTGCCCACTATGTAAGCAGTTTGAAAACAGCCGAGTAAATAGCCGATTAATAAACCTATAATTCTTATGTCCATTCTACTTATCCTTTCTTTCTCTCACTAAAATCCTAACCGGGGTTCCTTTAAAACCAAAAGCTTCTCTAAGTTGATTATTTAAATACCTAAGATAAGAAAAGTGCATTAATTGCTTATCATTAACAAAAGCCACAAATGTAGGTGGTTTAATCGATACCTGTGTCATATAGTATACTTTTAAACGTTTACCTTTATCAGAAGGTGGTTGATTCATAGATGTCGCATCATATAACAACTCATTAACCACGCCTGTTGCTATACGCATGCTTTGGTTTTGAATAACCATATCTAATGTTTCAAAAAGTTTATTGATCCGTTGTCCCGTCACTGCTGAGATAAACACCACAGGTGCATATGTCATAAACGCCAAAGTCGTCTGAATCGTATCAAGGAATCTATAGACAGATTTATCATCTTTTTCAATTGCATCCCACTTATTTACAGCGATTACAGTACCTTTACCTCTATCGTGAGCAATACCCGCAATCTTAGCATCTTGTTCTGTGATGCCTTCTATCGCGTCAATGAGTAGTACGACAATGTCGGCTCGCTCAATGGCAGCTATGGTTCTAATGATACTAAATCTTTCAATATCTTCTTTAATTTTACTTTTTCTTCTAACACCAGCTGTGTCAATGAATATATACTCATTACCGTCATAGACAACTTTTGAGTCAATTGCATCTCTCGTTGTTCCAGCAATTGGACTAACAATCGCACGTTCTTCACCAAGCACTTTATTGACTAGTGATGATTTACCAACGTTTGGTTTCCCAATGATTGCAATTTTTGGTATTTCATCTTCTTCATCATCTTCATTAATAGGCGGGAAATGTGCAACGATTGCATCTAAAAAGTCACCTAAGCCTCTAGCGGCTGCCGCTGAAATACCAAATGGTTCACCTAAACCTAAATTATAAAATTCATATACATCTAAATAATCTTTGTTTGGATTATCTACTTTGTTAACACATAAAACAATTTCTTTTTTTGATTTTCTTAGCATATCAGCAACTTTATAGTCTGCATCAACGAGTCCTGTTTTTGAATCAACTATAAAAACAATGACATCAGCTGTATAAATAGCTATTTCGGCTTGAGCTCGCATATGTGTCAGAATCAAGTCATCTGAATCTGGTTCTATTCCGCCTGTGTCAATAATGGTGAATTGATAATTCAACAACTCCACATCAGCGTATAAACGATCTCTTGTAACCCCTGGTTTATCTTGAACAATTGATAAGTCGGTTCCTGCTAATTTGTTGAACAATGTAGATTTACCTACATTCGGACGACCAACTACTGCTACGATTGGACGTATTATCATAATATTTTCCTATATACTTTCAATAAATCTATCAGATATTGGTAAAATATACCGCCATCGGTTTCAACAATACTCACATTAGTATTTAAAGTTTTTTGTATGTCTTCAACAGTTATATCATCTAATAATATTAACTCTTCAGCTTTCAGAAGATTCTTTGGTAACAACAAGTGTTTGCCCAGTGTTTCATGTTTAAGCTGTTTGATGATATCTTGCCCGGTTAACAGGCCTGAAACTGTAATGCGATATCCAAAAAATTCATTTGCTATTGAATGAATATTAATTTGTATCATTTCTTCATACTGACTGAAACGGATTT
>JAQICP010000343.1 GCA_027858555.1 Vallitaleaceae bacterium | reverse complement strand
TTGTATTAATGTATTTAAAACTAGGCCAGTTATACACACATGTATTGAAAGTGTAACAATTGACTATCATAATGCAGATTATGTGAATGTGCCTAGAGAACTTAATAGGTTTACATCTGAACTAACAGGTACCTATCACTACAAGGTTCGAGGCGCAATAAAAGTTGCAATTAATCAAGATATCTTTGATGTGGTTATTAATAATTACTAGACATGTGGCACATAATCTGATTGTAGATTATGTGCCATTTTATTTGTTCAAGTGTTTATCTAGTACTTTTCTATCTATAATCAGAATATTAAAATTAGCTTAATTTTAAGTTAAGATAAACGCAAATTCATTTTTTAATAATTTTAATGTGATAACCTTAAAAAGAAGTAAAACACGAGGTGATTATATGAAAAGAATTAATATGATGTCATCCGCTGATCGAGTGGAAGGACAAGGCGTTGGCTCAGCTACAAAAGAGCAAGTTAATCTGGTTATGGAATCGTTGGATCATGATTATGAAATCACAAAAAACCAATTAGTTTTCGAGGGTATCAATCATTATCATACGATTGACTTCAGGCATTTTTTGCACATGGTGTTTTCTGGAAAGAAAAATGCCAAGGTAGGTTCGGTGCACTTTTTACCTGAAACCATTGAAGGCAGTATTAAGTTACCATTTGGAATCAGACATATTTTTTACCGATATATCATCAGATTTTACAAAACCATGGATTATTTAGTAACGGTTAATCCATATTTTATGGAAAGATTAGTGGCCCAAGGTATAAACCGGGAGAAGGTGCATTATATACCTAATTATGTCTCAAAGGATGAATTCTATCCAATGAAACGCAAGGGTATCAATCAAATCAAAGCCAGTTACGGCATTGACACGGATCAATTTGTCGTACTGGGTGTGGGTCAGATTCAAACACGAAAAGGTGTACTTGATTTTATTGAAATCGCAAAAGACAATCCAGAGATGACATTTGTATGGGCAGGTGGATTTTCATTTGGTAAGATTACGGATGGCTACGATGCATTGAAAAAAGTAACCAAGAACCCACCAAGTAATGTTAAATTCATAGGCATAGTAAATCGTAGTAAAATGAACAGTTTATATAACATGGCCGATGTCTTATTTATGCCTTCCTATAATGAACTCTTTCCTATGTCCATATTAGAAGCCATGAATTGTAAAACGCCGTTGTTGCTTAGAGACATACCAATATACGAAGGTATTTTGAATGGCTACTATATAAAAGCTGATGATAATGAAGCTTTTTCGAATGAACTAAGAGCACTGAGTAACGATGAAATATATTATAGAACGGCATCTCACATGTCTAAAAAAGGTTCTGATTTCTACTCTAAAGAGCATGTACTAGTTATGTGGGAAGCATTTTATCAAAAGGTATATGAAGAGAAACTAGGCAGTATGACAGCTAAAGATTCAAAAAGTATTAATGGACATAACGGTAAGAAGCATTTCAAAGAGAAAGTGGTTAGTTAATATGAAGAAAAACAAGTGGTACATCATCTTAGTTGTGGCTATCTTTATTGGTACCATCAGTTACTTGATTTATTCGGGTGAAATGGTGACCGTGACGGAGCAGCTATTAAATCTAAATCCATATTACTTCTTACTTTGCGTTGGTGCAATTATTGCTTACTGGATGACTGAAGCTAAAATAACCAACGACATGGTCAGAAGCACGGGTAATAAGCAACCCTATAATAAAGCATTAGAAGTCACAATGATCGGTCAATTCTTTAATGGCATAACACCGTTCTCTTCTGGGGGACAGCCGGCACAATTATATTTTTTAACTAAACAGAAATTGCCAATAGGTAAGGGCTCATCTGTATTGATGAGTAAATTCATTATCTACCAGGCAGTTCTAGTGGTGTATTCTATTGTGTTTTTATCGATAAGAGCTAAGCAATTCGAAACCCAAGTAGATCACTTGTTTTATATTGTATTAATTGGGTTTATTGTTAATGTGTTTGTGATAGCAATGCTACTCTTTTTTTCATTCGCCAAAAAATCTAATCTCTATATCTTAACTAAAATAATCAAGTTATTACATAAAGTCAAAATCGTTAAAAATCCAGAAGAGAGAATTCAGAAATATCATAATGATCTAAAAGACTTTCACAAACATATATTGCTTCTTAAAAATAATGGAAAACTCTTTGCTCGGATAGTGCTTCTTTCTGTAATTCAACTGGCATTTTACTTTATCATTCCGTTTTTAATATACAGAAGCTTTGGGCTTGAGGGTGCGGATCTGATCAGTATGATTGCGGGGACGGGATTTGTACTCATGGTCACATCATTCATCCCCATTCCAGGTGCATCAGGTGGTGCTGAAGGCGGATTTGTCTTGATTTTTGGGTTGTTCTTTATATCACATTATATTATTACGGCTATTGTCATATGGCGATTGATTACCTATTATCTGGGGATATTGATTGGTGGCATATGGATGATGTTTGCTAAGATACGAACTGAGTAAATAGATAAAGTACCTATAGTCATGTTGACATTCCCATGTATCGGTGTTAATCTAAACCATAATATATCGATAACATGTTAACATATTAGACTAGGAGTATATATGTCATTAACTAAAGAGCAAATGATAGCAGAAATAGAGCAGATGAAAAAAGAGCAAAATGCGGTAATAGTAGCTCATTATTATCAGAATGATGAAGTCCAGGATGTGGCAGATATTGTGGGTGACTCATATGGACTAAGTGTCTATTGTGCAGATAACGTGGCAGATACAATCGTATTTTGTGGGGTTGGGTTTATGGCTTAAAGTGCTAAGATTCTTTCGCCAGATAAAACTGTTTGAATTCCAGAACTACGTGCCGGTTGTCCCATGGCGGATATGGTAACAGGAGATGATGTGAAGTTGCTAAGACGGCAATATCCTGGTGCTGCCATTGTATGCTATGTGAATACTTCAGCAGAGACCAAAGCTGAATGTGATGTGTGCTGTACGTCTTCTAATGCGGTTAAGATTGTTAGAGCGCTTAAAGAAAAACAAATAGTCTTCTTGCCAGATAAGAATTTAGGTAGTTTTGTTGCTAAGCAAGTCCCAGAAAAAGAGGTTATTCTCTATGATGGTTTTTGCTATACACATAATAAGATTAGAATGGATGAAGTGGATGAAGTGATGAATGCCCATCCAGATGCCAAACTAGCGGTACATCCAGAATGCCAATCTGAACTGGTAGAGCGATCAGATTTTGCTGGCAGCACAGCGCAGATTATTGAGTATTGTTCTAATTCCGTAGACGAAAAATTCATTATCGGTACAGAGATGGGCATCCTCTATGAACTGAAAAAGCGTAATCCTAAGAAGACTTTCTACATATTATCACCTAGGTTTGTATGTCCTAATATGAAATATACCAGACTATCCAGTGTCTACGAAGCACTTAAAAAAAGACGTTATGAGATGGAAGTGGATGAGGACATTCGTATAAGAGCCATCAAAAGCTTGGACCGTATGATTGAGATTACACAACAGAATTAATC
>JAQICP010000342.1 GCA_027858555.1 Vallitaleaceae bacterium | reverse complement strand
GTTCATTAACAGATGAAGTACTAAGAGATATGAATGATCGACTTAATTACCTAAGAAATCTGGAGGCCAAGAAGGAACAGGTTATTCGGACCATTGAAGAACAAGGTAAATTAACAGAGGAACTCAGAAAGCAAATCGTGAAGGCCACCACGTTAGTGGAAGTAGATGATTTGTATTTACCATATAAGCAAAAGAGACGAACGAAAGCGACCATTGCAAAAGAAAAAGGGTTAGAGCCTCTAGCACTCATTATTATGATGCAAGATTCAAAAGAACCCATTGAGACTATTGCGGCTACTTATATAGATAGTGAACTTGGTGTTGAAACGGTAGAAGATGCCATAAATGGTGCCAAAGACATATTGGCTGAGATGATTTCAGAGGAAGCCACCTACAGGAAAGCAATACGTGAAATGACCTTTAATTTCGGTAATATAATTACAAAAGCCCGTGATATCAAAGTTAAAAGTGTTTTTGAGATGTATTATGATTATGAAGAGCTAGTTAAAAAAATAGTTGGACATAGGGTACTTGCCATTAATCGTGGCGAAAAGGAAAAGATTTTAACGGTCAAACTAGATGCACCAGTTGAAAAGATTGAGTCGTACTTAGAGAGAAACGTTATTAGAGTTGAGAATAAGTACACAACACCAATCTTATTATCAGTTATTTCAGATGCGTATAAAAGGTTGATAGCACCAGCGATTGAAAGAGAAATCAGAACGGGCTTATTTGAAACGGCAGAAGAGAGCTCTATCAAAGTATTTGGTAAGAATCTTCAGCAGTTACTTATGCAACCACCAATTGCCGACAAGGTGGTACTGGCACTTGACCCGGCATTTAGAACTGGTTGTAAAACGGCTATTATTGATGGCACTGGAAAAGTTCTCGAAACAGCGGTTATATATCCAACACCGCCAAAGAGCGAAGTTGAGAAGTCGAAAAAGACGCTCCTGCCTTTGATGAAGAAACACAAAGTGTCACTGGTGGCTATAGGCAATGGAACAGCTTCTAGAGAAACTGAACTATTTGCAGTGGACCTATTAAAAGATTTTGGTGGCAATGTGCCATATGTTATCGTGAATGAGGCGGGTGCTTCTGTATATTCGGCATCCAAACTTGGTACTGAAGAATTTCCAGAATTTGATGTTGCGCTTAGATCTGCTGTTTCAATAGGTAGGAGATTACAAGATCCCCTTGCCGAACTAGTTAAAATAGATCCACAGTCTATTGGTGTCGGTCAATATCAACATGACATGAATCAGAAGTTTTTGGGCAATGCCTTAACGGGTGTAGTAGAAGATTGTGTTAATAAAGTGGGCGTTGATTTAAATACGGCGTCACCATCCCTACTTGCCTACATATCCGGTATAAGTAAACCAATTGCTAAAAATATAGTGACTTACAGAGAAACTAATGGTAGGTTTAAACTTAGAGATGACTTGAAAAGTGTCCCTAAGCTTGGACCAAAAGCTTTTGAACAGTGTGCTGGGTTCTTAAGAATTCCAGCGGGTAGTAATCCACTTGATAATACAGGTGTTCATCCTGAAAGTTACCAAGTAACCAAGAAGTTATTAAAAGAGGCTAAAGTAAAATTAGAAGATGTTATCATAGGAAAAGCAAAGCTAGTAGTCTATGATAAAGAAGAGATTGCTACAAAATTAGGTGCGGGCCTACCAACTCTGGAAGATATTATTAAAGAGCTTGAGAAGCCTGGCAGAGATCCAAGAGATGATATGCCAAGCCCTATCCTTCGAAATGATGTCCTTGATATGGATGACTTAAAAGAAGGCATGATTCTAAAAGGCACCGTTAGAAATGTAATCGACTTTGGTATCTTTGTAGATATTGGTGTTCATCAAGATGGCTTAGTGCACATATCTCAGATATGCGATAAATACATTAAGCATCCACTAGAGGTGGTCTCTGTTGGGGATATCGTGGAAGTGAAGATCATGAAGGTGGATATTGAGAAGAAAAGAATTGGATTAACAATGAGATTATAAAATAATATAGAAAGCACTTGATAAAAGTTGAGTTTGAACCGACCCCAAAAGTTAGACCTTAAAATCTAACTTTTAGGAGGTCGGTTTTTTAATGGCATAGGAAGCGTGTCCAGCAAAGCTGGTCACTTACAAGTTGGTGAAAGTCCGACTCACGTAACCGCCAAGGGGCGTGATAGATATATGACTGAGTATTGGTGAGAACTGATGGTTAAAGCGTCATGAAAATGTGCCCAAGTGGTGCTATCAAATATACAGACCGCAACATAAAGTGAATTCTGCAGCACTGTTAGAAAACTCCAAGAGGAGACAAAAGGAACTGACGAGCCTCTTTCCTTAAGGTGAAGTCCATGGAAGCCAAAGAAGAACTTGGAGCCTTTGGTGAAGAAGTTCCCGGTGTATGGGAAACGGTATGTATAGAATGTAAGAGACCGGAACTGGAGAGATCCTAACTCGCACTGAAAAGTAAAGTGACGAATTATAAGTGAAAGCGAAAGATAAGTCAGCGAGAAGGAAGTCGGAGGGGAACATAGTACCAATAATGATGTAGACAACAAAACTGCATCTAGGCGTTGTCTGATAGAAGATTGGAAACAAACTTCGTCAGGGGAAGGTTCCCTACTTAATTCAAACTTTTAGAGGAGGTAAGAGTGAGTGAATGCTGAAAAGCTAACAACACCTAAAGATAAAGCTCGAAAACTTCAAAGAAAGTTATACCAATCAGCCAAGAGGAATAAGGTGAGAAAATTTCATGCCTTATATGACAAGCTTTATCGGGAAGATATCCTGTATCAAGGATGGAAACGGGTAAAGGAAAACAAAGGTAGTGCAGGAATCGATAAACAAACGATAGAAGATATCGAAGATTATGGAGTAGATAAACTAATTCATGAGATTCAAGAAGAACTAAAAGAAGGTAGTTTTAATCCACCACCTGTACGACGAGTGCATATCCCAAAAGCAAATGGTAAAACAAGACCACTTGGAATACCAACAGTAAAAGACCGTATAATACAAACGGCAATGAAAATAGTTATTGAACCAATCTTTGAGGCAGATTTTAAAGATTGCTCGTATGGATTTAGACCAAAAAGAAGCCAACATCAAGCATTAGAAGTTATAAGAAAAGCCTGTAATAATAAAGGTAATTATGTACTTGATGGTGATATTAGAGGATATTTTGATAATATTAACCATGAAAAATTAATGATGTTAGTAGAGAAACGAATTAGTGATAGAAGAATCTGTAAACTAATAAGAAAATGGTTGAAATCAGGAGTAATGGAAAAAGAAAACATCAAAGTAAGTGACTTAGGAAGTCCGCAAGGAGGCGTTATATCTCCGTTGTTGGCAAACATATACCTAGACTACTTAGATAGCAAATGGGAAAAGCATTATAGTCACATAGGAAAACTTATACGTTTTGCTGATGACTTTGTAATTGTTTGCAAGAATTACAAAAATGTAAGCCATAGCTATGGAGCAATAAAACTAATTATGAGTCGATTGGAACTAGAACTAAACACAGAGAAAACAAAGATTGTAAATCTGTGGGGAGGAAAAGAAGGTTTTATATTTCTAGGATTTGAAAACCGTAAGGTTAAGATGAATAAGAAAAGTGGCGTTGAATACTATGCTTTGGAAGAATGGATATGCAAAGAGAAACAAAAAGTCATAAAGGAAAAAGTGAAAGAAACCTTAAAGGATGCAACACTGTATCAGGACATAGAAGTCGTGATAAAAAGACTAAATCTTAAGGTTGTGGGCTGGAGAAACTATTATGGTCTATCACCACAAAGAATACTTATAAGGATGGATAAATATATCTTGATGAGGTTAATTCTTTGGTACAATCGAAAAAGACAGAAACACAAACGTTATAAATACTATGAACGGATGAAACTGTTTAAAGAATTAGGATTAAAAAGAGTTGCATTTGTATCGTAATGCAGATGGAAGAAGAATTTCGGAAAGCCGTATGAAGGAGAACTTCACGAACGGTTTGATGAGGAGGTTCTGGCAGAGGTTAATCAAAGCCAGAACTTTACTCTACAGTTATCCGTAGAAACTTTCAATGCCTAAACAACTGATTCTACATTGAAAGAAATATAAAAAGCATAAGACATGTACTGAAAGTACACTTCATTCTATGCGTTTGATTTGGATTAGCCTCTCTAATTAGCAATTAAATCTATGGTCATGGGCTGTAAAACGCTAAATGGAACTCATCAAACAAAACTACGAAGGAATAAATAACAATTATATAGCGATATGTAACAAATATGACATGAATATTATTAAAATTAAGATATTCAATAATAATATCAATAAAATCAATAAAAGCATTGACATATTCAATGTATGGATGTATAATATGTTTATATTAATTTATTAGATTACTCACGATTAAAGTGACAGAGACAATACCATTAGCGAAAGGAGAGATATCATGCGATATAAAGCACCAGGGTTATGCCCGGTATGTTCAGAAAAATTGGCGATTACGAAGCTAAGCTGTCCAAAGTGTGCCACTAATATAGAAGGTGATTTTCAACCTTGTGAATTTTGTAGATTACCTAATGATGAGTTGGACTTTATAAAAGTGTTCATTAAAAACAGAGGTAACATTAAGGATGTGGAAAAAGAGTTGGGTATTTCATATCCCACAGTAAGAGCTAAGCTAGATACGGTCATCACGTCACTCGGATTTGTTGCTCACAATCAGAAAGATATTGATGATATGAAAGCGGCTAAGGAAAAACAAAAGAATGAAATTCTCAATCAGTTATCTCAAGGTGTTATAACTGCTAAGGAAGCAACTGAAGCAATTAAAGTCTTATAAAAGCATATAATCAGCATTCATTAAGACGTTTAAACGGTATTAAAAACGGTATTAAAACGGTATTAAAACGGAGGTGCCAATATGAACAATCGAAAAAGAAAGCGTAGTTGCATGTTTACTCACTTTAATCGAACAAAAAATATACACGACAGGGAATTGCAACTTAATCAGATCCATGAACATAGTGCCCAGACGTTAATAGCAGAATATTACATGTTCAGGATATTATAAGGGCAGATCATTCTTAATCACAATAAATCTAGATAACCATATAGAATCAGGAGGTAGTTATGAGCGAAATAAAAAGAATTTTAGATATGATTGCAGAAGGCCAGATCAGTTCTGAAGACGGGTTAGAATTAATTAATGCACTTAAAGAATCAGCAGATGAGACAGCAGATAAAAC
>JAQICP010000317.1 GCA_027858555.1 Vallitaleaceae bacterium | reverse complement strand
TTCTAGTAGAGCCAAATCGGCGTATATGGCGTCAAAATAAGCTTGCTCTTCAGAAGATATACTAGTCATCGTTCCTTTGACATATTCTAATTGAATAGGTACCAATTCTTCAAGTGGACGAGCGTTAGCTGCTAGCATGATATAGCCTGACACATTATCGGTTAATTCGTTGATTCTAGGAATAACATAACCGCCTAAAGAATGGCCTGCCACATATAACTGATTATAGAGTACAGCTTCATTGTTACGCAAAAAATCCACAGCCAATATGACATCAACTATGGTTTCGTCATATACCGTCAGTGTGGTATCTGTCATTAATTCTTGCCCATAAGTGAACGTACGCTTATCATATCTTAGAGAAGCGATACCTGCATCTGCAAGTGCCATAGCAATATCTTGAAATGGTTTATTTGGTCCGATGGTTTCATCGCGGTCATTTGGACCTGAACCTTGAACCAATATGACAATTGGGTAAGTTTCAAGATTATTAGGTATGGTTAATGTGCCAGATAATGGGTAAGCGGTATCACCAAAAGTAACTTCTCTTTCTTCGTAGGTATAAGGCTCTTTTGATACATCTTCGTCTGGTACATACTCAGCATAGTTAAAACCATACACAACCTTATCAATCATGACAACCCTTAGGGTAAGGGGCATGTTCTCGAATTGTGTGTGGAATTCATAAATCATGTAACCTGGATCTTCCAAAACATCATAGCTAATCAGTTCCTTGAATTCACCGGTTGAGGCTATGAGGCCTGTCATGATCTGTTCATATACAGCAGGAGATACACCTGTAGTCATGTCTGGTGAATGGGGAACTTGTGTATAAGCCGTATCATAATCACCTGAGATCAATGCCGTGTAGTAGGCATTGGCAACCTCTTCTTGAGACATACTGTCTATATCAAGTGAACTGGTTTCTACAACATCATCAGGAATGACAATGTCTTCCGTGACTTCAGGAGCAACAGGTTCTTCTGTTTCCGGTACGTCTGTATCGATATTCTCATCATCTTCATGCTTGCAACCTGCAAAACCAACAAGTGATAATACAAGGATCAACATGATTAAGGTAACTTTAGTAATATTATCTTTTTTCACAATAACCGCCTCCGTTTTTAATGTTATATACATAGTATAACAGAGAAAGGGCCTTGTCAATAGTTGGTATATGCTTATAATCTAGAATGCTTATTGACCTAGATCTTTTGCTATTTTACAATTATATTGGAGATTGAAAGCTCTGATGTAATAGCAGTCGGGTACCTATCTATTGTTCTAGAAAAAGGAGTGATGTAGATGAGCGTTATCGACTTAACTGAGGAACATGAGAAGACTTATATGATGTGCTTGGAAGATTGGTCTGAAGAGATGAAAGAAGCTGGCAATCATAAGTGTGAATGGTATGAAAAGATGAAGGACAAAGGATTGGGTGTCAAGGTAGCTTTAGAAGATGATGGAGTAGTTAGTGGCATGATTCAGTATGAGCCCATCGAGTATTCCACCGCTGAAGGCGAAGACTTATATTTCATAGACTGCATATGGGTTCATGGATATGAGGCGGGCATAGGTAACCATCAGAAAAAGGGAATAGGTAAAGCCCTGTTGCTCGCGGCAGAAAAGGATGTCGTAGCCAGAGGTGCAAAAGGTATTGCTGCATGGGGGTTAGGTGTGCCTATGTGGATGAAAGCCTCTTGGTATAAAAAGCAAGGATACAAAAAAGTTCAAAGAAGTGGCATTCAAGTGCTTCTATGGAAACCATTTGATGAGATGGCTACGCCACCAACATGGGTTAAGGTTGTGAAGGAACCAATTGCTAATTCACATCCAGGTAAGGTTACAGTAACCGCTTTTTATAATGGTCGTTGCCAATCACCTAATATTACGGTTGAAAGAGCAAGAAGGGCTGTTGATACATTTGGCGAACGGGTTGTTTTTGTCGAAATCAATACCTTTGATAGAGATGTTTTTAGGGAGTGGGGCATATCGGATGCCTTGTATATTGAAGATGAAAACATCAGTTCAGGACCACCTGCGACATACGATAAGATTGTAAAAGCAATCAATAAAAAAGTTATCAGACTTAACAATTCTAAAAGGGCATAGATCAAACCAAAGAGTCACAATGGATAGTAATACATAATACAAAGACCAATAAGGCATATATAGTACCTAAAGCATATAAAGCGAGAATGAACATATAAAGCAGGCACGAGCACAAAAAAACATATAAAACATATAAAGCAGGCACAAGCATATTCAATGAATATACTCATGCCTGCTTGAATTATATAATTGCCATGTGTCATCGGTAAGGTATACATAATAAATAATAAAGTAGTTACTAAGTAGTTACCAAGTAGTTGCCAAGCAGTAACTAGGGGGCAACTGTATAAAAGCATACTTGCCATAATACTTGCGACAATACTTGATTGATCATTCTTTTATAGAATTAGTACAAGCTATAACTT
>JAQICP010000273.1 GCA_027858555.1 Vallitaleaceae bacterium | reverse complement strand
GTCCATTGGTTTCTCTGTAGCTAACAATGTTATTAGCTTTTGCGTCGCCTATACCTGACAACTCAGTTAAAGTCTTTGCAGATGCTGTATTAATATTAATTAAACTTGCAGCCAGTTCTTCTGCTTCACTGATTTTCGGAAAATGTATGTGTTCACCATCTTCTAAAAGTTTGGCTTGATTGACCATGTATAGTGCTGCACTAGTAGTCGTGCCTCCAGCTAATTCTACCGCCTCATAAACACGACTGCCTTCTTGTAGTTCATACACACCAACTGCATTAACTTCCCCACTTAATTGCACATATATGGTCCGCCTAGCTGCTGTTGTCTCGTCATCTATGCTTATCTTATTACTCTTTAAATCACTTGATGCGTAACCAATATTGGTTGAAATTCTGTCCATCTGACTATACACTACTAGCCCTATGATCATAACTATTACTATAAATAATACATATTTTTTCTTTTCAGACATATAGCTCCTATTATAATTTAATAGCCCTATTAAGTCTTTCACTATAATCTATGACATATCTGTCATACTCTTTCTCTATTAGATTGGACTGGAATATGAAATCAGCCGTCGCTTGATTCATTGCAACTGGAATATCATATAATACAGCAATTCTAAGTAGTGCTTTAACATCCGGATCATGTGGTTGGGCTTCCATGGGATCCCAAAAGAATATAAGAAAATCAATCTCATTCTCGATAATTCTTGCACCGATCTGCATGTCCCCACCAAGAGGACCACTATTATATCTTTTTACCGGTAAGCCCGTTTCCTCAGATATCAATTTCCCTGTAGTGCCAGTACCATGTAAGAAATGTTTTGACAACACTTCTCTATTGGCCTTAATCCAATCTATTAGATCTTTTTTTCTATTATCATGAGCGACTAATGCTATCTTCTTTTGAACTTTCATTAACTTATCCATGCTTTCCTCCACGCGTCTTATCTTGCATTACATTCTGTATTTCATTGTACCTAAAAGTACACCCAATTACAACACATAAAGAGAAAATCGTACCACGAAAGTCTATTTTATGTTAAAATGTTGGTATCAAAAGATAGGGAGCGTTCAAAATGAAGACATATGGATTTATAAAAGTGGCCTGCGCCTCACCAAAGACGATGGTCAGTGATTGCAATTACAATACTGAGCAAATAATGGAACAAATGAGTATTGCTAAAGACGAAAAGTCGGCCGTACTCTTATTCCCTGAGTTATCAATTACAGGTTACACCTGTGGTGATCTGTTTTTTCAAAATACTTTATTATCAAGTGCCCTTGAATCTCTTGAAAAAATCAAGGTTCATAGTCAATATATGGATTTATTAACTGTGGTTGGTCTGCCAATCCAATTAAACAATGCCATCTACAATGTGTTGGCTGTTGTTCTTAACGGACAGTTATTAGGTCTCATACCTAAAACATACTTACCTAATTATAATGAATTTTATGAACAACGATGGTTCAAGTCATCTTTCAACCTATTGGACGAAGATGTGAATATATTAGGTGAATGGGTGCCAATTGGCAACAATATTCTCTTTAGTCATACTAGCATCACCAATCTGAAAATTGGTGTTGAAGTCTGCGAGGACCTATGGAGCCCCATTCCACCAAGTACCGCCCTCTCATTAAATGGCGCTACACTCATACTTAATGGCTCTGCCAGTAATGATCTCATAGGAAAGCATCAATATAGAGAACAGATTATCTCAACTCAATCTGCGAAAACTATCAGTGCCTATCTATATGCATCTTGTGGTTATGGCGAATCGTCTACTGATGTCGTATTTTCAGGACAATGCTTAATATATGAAAACGGTCATCTTTTAAAGGAAAACAAACGATTTGAACTTGAATCCTCAATAATATATTCAGAGATTGACTTAGACAGACTTACCCACGATCGATATAAAATGACTACTTTCAGTGATACAGGTCGGGCTATTGCAGATCAGACATGTCGTGAAATCATCTTTGATATGACGATTAAAAATGATACATTAACAAGAAGTTTTGATCCATTTCCATTTGTACCTAGCGATAAAAGTGACCGTAATATAAGATGCGAAGAAATATTTGCAATTCAACGAAACGCCTTAGCCAAGAGACTAGAACACATTGGTACACCTAAGGCAATAATCGGCGTTTCTGGCGGTTTAGATTCCACTTTGGCACTACTTGTTGCCGTCAAGACTTTCGACATCTTAAATCGTGATAGAAAAGAAATAATCGGTGTGACAATGCCTGGTTTTGGTACCACCGACCGCACTTATCTAAATGCTATAAAATTGATGCAATTACTAGGTATCACCATTAAAGCAATTGATATCAGTCCAGCTTGCATACTACAT
>JAQICP010000484.1 GCA_027858555.1 Vallitaleaceae bacterium | reverse complement strand
CTAGACTGTGGAACAAAGTGTACTTCCAGTACACGTTTCTCCCTTTAGGGAGAATTGTGCTCAATGGGAACTCCCTTGTTTTAATGGGGATTTCCTAGACTGTAGAACAAAGCGTACTTCAGGTACGCGTTTCTCCCATAGGGAGAATTGTTTGCAATGGGAAATCCCTTGTTTTGATGGGGATTTCCTAGACTGTAGAACAAAGCGTACTTCCAGTACGCATTTCTCCCATAGGGAGAATTATACACTAGTTAGTATATAGTTAACACTAATCTAGCCTAAAAAAAAGAGCTGTCATCAATTAATTCTCAGACAGCTCCATATAATTACTGTTGCATTTGTCTAGCAACTTCTTCAGCAAAGTTTTCTTCTATTTTCTCAATACCTTCGCCAGTTTCAAAACGAACATATTCAGTTACTTTAATTTTAAAGCCTTGTTCTTTAGCTACTAAATCAACATATTGTTGAACAGTTAAATCGCCATCCTTAACATAGCTTTGATCCATTAAACAAACTTCTTTTAATTGTTTATTCAAACGGCCAATAATCATTTTATCAATGATTGCTTCTGGCTTTTCTGGATTTTCGTTCATAGCTACTTGTTTAAGAATAGCTTTTTCGCTCTCTAGATAGTCATCTGAAACTTCACCTCTATTTAAGTATACAGGCACGATAGCAGCAACTTGCATGGCAACATTTCTACCACATTCTAAAACTGCATCATTAACTTCGTCTGATTCTATCTTGACAATTACACCAATACGACCATTACCATGGCTATAACCGACTAGTACACCTTGGTCTACTGACACTTTACGAAAGCGTCTAATTTTAAGATTCTCACCGATTACTGCGATTTTATCAAATAACAAGTCATTAACTGTCTTAGCACTATCATTTATTGATTTTTCAGCTAAAAATGCATCAATATCAGCAGCATTAAAAAGTAATGCTTGTTCTGCTAAAGTTGCAACAAATGTTTGAAATAGTTCATTCTTTGAAACGAAATCTGTTTCTGAGTTTACTTCAACGATTGCACCATTCTTAGAACTCTCATCAAATGTAAATGCAACTAAACCTTCAGCAGCGATTCTGCCAGCTTTTTTAGCAGCTTTTGATAATCCTTTTTCTCTAAGGTACTCTATTGCTTTGTTCATATCGCCATCATTCTCTACTAAAGCATTTTTACAATCTAGCATACCAGCGCTAGTTCTTTCTCTTAGTTCTTTTACCATTCCTGCAGTAATTGCCATGACAAACCTCCGTATTAATAATCTGATTTATTGTCCGATATAAAATATATGCTTCAACAAAGTTGAAGCATATATTTTTATCATAAAGTTACTTGAATTTGGTACATAATAACATCTAAAGTATAACCATATTGGTTTAAGCTTCTGTTTCTTCAGTCTTTTCAGTAGCTGGTTTTTTAGCCGCTGGTTTCTTAGCTGCTGGTTTCTTAGCTGCTGGTTTCTTAACTGCTCGTTTCTTAACTGCTGGTTTAACTTCTTCCTTAGCTGTTTCAACTACTTCTACTGCTTTAGTTACTTCTTTAGCTACTTCTTTAACTACTGGAGCAGGTTTAGCAACTTTTGCTTCTTCTATTGCTTTTTTAATCGGAGTAGACGTTTCTTTTATTACGATTTTTTCAGAAGGTTTAACTGAAGGTTTTACATCTGCACTTGCCACAGGCTTTTCAGCTGCTTCAACTTCATGTTGCTCACCTTGTCTAGCTTCTATTACAGCATCTGCCATTCTACCAGTCATAAGTTTAACCGCGCGAATTGCATCATCATTACCAGGTATAACATAATCTATTTCATCAGGATCGCAGTTTGTATCAACGATAGCTATAATTGGAATTCCAAGTACATGTGCTTCTTGAATTGCGATTCTTTCATTCTTAGGGTCTACAACAAACATAATGTCTGGTGCTTTTTTCATTTCTTTAATACCACCAAGATTTCTTTCAAGTTTTGCCATTTGAAGCTTTAATTTAATAACTTCTTTTTTTGGTAATACTTCAAAAGTGCCATCAGCTTCCATTTTTTCAATCTCTTTAAGTTTCTTGATACGACTTTTGATTGTATTGAAGTTTGTTAGCATACCACCTAACCATCTTTGGTTGACGTAGAACATGCCACATCTTTCAGCTTCAACTTTAATTGATTCTTGTGCTTGTTTCTTAGTACCAACAAATAGAACCGTTCCACCTTCAGCAACTGTATCTTTAATTGCATAATATGCTTGATCAACTAATCCTACTGTTTTTTGTAAATCGATAATGTAAATCCCGTTTCTTTCTGTATAGATGTATTCATCCATCTTAGGATTCCATCTTCTTGTTTGATGTCCAAAATGCACACCAGCTTCTAATAACTGTTTCATTGATATAATGCTCATATTAACCTCCATTTGGTTTTAAGCTTCCGCATTTTTCGTCTTTCCAAAAAACCATCATAGTTTGTATGATATATTATCATAGCATTGCTACTTTGGCACCTTTTTGAAAATCAAAATACGTGTTATTTTTGAACCTTAGCTAGTATACCATAATATATTCTCTATAGCAAGCAAAATGTGTTGATTAATAAGGGTTTCAATCATGTTTATCAGTGGTTTTTATACTGCTATATTTCTCTAATACCATCGCTATTAATGATTAGTCTATTTGGAACTATTACCATTAACACTATCTCCCACAGGATTAGTATCATTAGAATCAATTGTATCGCTATTTAGGTAATCAGAAATAAACATCATACCTAATTCTTCTGCTCTTTTAATCACATCTTCGTCACTAATATATACATCTTCGAATGTTTTTTCTGGATGGTTATATCCCGTTAGCATTAACAACCCAAAAAAAATTGCTGCCGCCAATATAAGCCCAACACCAATACCACGCAACATTATAACCTTATCTTTCATCTGTTACCACCTCACTTGTACAAATTTAAGACTAATTTAACTTGACCTTGCCCGATATCAAGCATTTTAGCAATCTCAGCAGTTGGATAACCTTGCTCAGAAAGCTCAATAATTCGTTTGTTATGATTTTCCATATGATGTTTTGAATGGTAATTTGCTCGTTCAGCATCTTGATTAATGCTGCTGATTTGTGTTTCTATCACGGTGTTGCTAGTTATCCCATTGCCAGATTTATATATTTCAAGTTCTTTAACTTTTTCATTTATAAGCTGATACAAAAACAAGAGCTCTTTATGTTTCACATCAAGCTCTGATTTTGCGAATTCACTATACTCATTTAATTCAATGATTTTTTGATTAATTTCATCTACACGGGATTGGTATTCTTCATAATTCTCTAAATCACTGATATTAGTTTGTTGGTCTGTCTCTTTTGATATAATGAAACTCCAAATTATTAATACCACACCAGCTAACAAGAGCATTAAGGTAATGCCTTCGTATATAGTTATCATTGAAACCACCTTTTTATACTTTTATATCTATTTTGTGACGTGATGTATTTTCTTGTTGCTCTTGTTGTTGTTCTTGCTGTTTTTTGTCTCTAGGATCACGATAATAAGCAGTTTTGCCTTCATCTTTGGCATCTTGTTCATTTTTAGCTTTTTCATCTTCCTCAGAGCTTGTTACTGTTTTGCCTTGTTGGAGCGTACCTTTACCCAAGGTATCAGCAATCTGTTGTTGCTGAACCTGTCCTTTTTGTTGGTCCAAATGGGTAATCTTTGCTACATCCTGAATCCTAGGTATCATTACTTGCATGTCGAGCGGTCTTATTGACATAGTCAGCCCTCCTTACATGTACACAATGGCTATAATGATGACAATCTAACGTCCGCACCATCTTTAACCATTTTTACATATTTCACTTCGTCTTTCACGTAGTATTTCGCTGTTCCGATAGTAACTCGTACACCTGGATATATTATATTTCGGACAATTACCCTGCCATCATTACGCTGCTCTACATCTTCTTTTAATTCTTCTACTCTTTTTTCAGATGTTGATATCTTATTGCTGATAAATATCTTGTTTCTAGTGGCAGAAACATACATAGCTTGTTTTTGTTCGTCCAGCTGGCCTTCAAGTTCTTTTCGCTTGTTAAGCAATATAATAATCTGTTCTAATTTCAAAGCCTCTTGTTTAAGCTTAGGCAATTCCTTTAGCAATGTATTATACTCTTCCCACATAACTGGATCTATACCAACCTCAACATTAGTGATTGTGCCCATGTGTGAGCCAAGAATATTAGATCTGATTTCAATACCTGATCTGACTATTCCACCAGAAATCATGCCTTTTTTACCTTCAACTATTATTTCACCACGTGCTGTTACTGTACTATGAAGGATAGCTTCAGAATGGACGGTTCCATTAACAATTACATCTGCATTCTCTATATAACGAGCTTGAAGATTGCCCCCTGCTTTTACCGTACAGCTACTCATGCCCTGAACACCTCGATGCAATATGATGTTGCCGCCTGCTTCTACGTTAGCACCTTCAACTACACCCATGACTTCAATGTCACCTTGAGCTTTGACATTAAACCCAGTCATAACATTTCCGTGTACAATAATCGAACCATGGAATTCTATATCACCCGTTGAACTACCTACATGATTAGGGACATCATATGTATCATTAACAATAACGCGACCTTCTTCAAGTTTAACGAGACCATCAACTTCTGCAAATAGCTGACATTGATCGCTGCTGATACTAACATTCTTACCTCTTTTTAGTTTCACAGGTTTGGGCATTTTAGGCTTTAGCTCCATACCAAGTATATTGATTCCAGATCGACCGGCTTCACCTTTTGTTAATGTCGCTAATAACTGCCCTTTACTTACATTAGCAATAACATTCAATTTATGATAATTAACATTACCATCTTTGTCGATTTCTGGTCTAAAATCCTTCTCAGTTTTAAAATGATATTCAATACTATCT
>JAQICP010000194.1 GCA_027858555.1 Vallitaleaceae bacterium | reverse complement strand
ATAATGATATAGATATGAATATTTTAGAAATGGGAAAACCTCAGCGGAATCAAGAATGGATGACTTATCCAGATGGTACCGCAAAAAAATTCGTAGTATATAAGGCTCATTTCTATGATGGCCCTGGAAATATAACTGGCATATTAGGCATCAGCCGTAACATCACCGGTTTAGGTTAGTTGTCGGTTAGTTGTATGTTACTTTACTTGCGTTGTTTATTAGCTTCACGAAGAATCAAGACTGTTACGCACATATTTCAAATTATACACCACCACCTTTCAAACATTCTCGATAAATTATTGCTTTTAGTCTTTTAACGCGTATAACTATCAGACCACAAATCTAGCGCTACTCCCCGTCATACTCATCTCCACTTGCAACTGAGTCTTTATGCGCTCTTTTAGTTCAGGCACATGTGAAATGATGCCAATTGTTCGTCCCATCTTTTGAAGATCTAAAAGGCAGTTGATGGCTTGATCAAGTGATTCAGGGTCAAGGGTACCAAAACCTTCATCTATGAACATGGTATCAAGCTGAACCCCACCTGAATAGGATTGAACCACATCTGATAAACCCAGTGCCATAGAAAGAGATGCTTTGAACATCTCACCACCTTAAAGGCTGGTAACCGGTCTCGATTTCCCTGTAAAATGGTCAAAAACCTCCAAGTCAAGTCCGCCACCTTTTCGACCGTCACGAAGGGTCTCGGCTCTACTTAACCTATATCTGTTCCCTGTCATTTTATTAAGCCTCAGGTTTGCCGCATCAACAATATCCATCAATAACTGAGCCAATACATACCGCTCAAAAGTGATATTGTATTTGTTATGACCATTAGCCACAGTAGCGATTTTCCCAATGATGGCGTACTCACTTTCAATAGCTTTCATCTCTTTTTGTAGATTTTTAAGTTCTATTCCCACGGCTTTATTATCAGTCAATCTACTTTGATGACCATTGATAGTAGTTTGAATCTCCTGCTGTTCTAACTGGATCTTAGTTACTTTCTCCTCATAGGTATTTAAGTCCTCATGCTTAGCCTCACCTATAATTTTTTCACTGTCAGATATGGATTGCTTTAACCTTAGTAAACCATCGTTATAAGCCTTCTGATTAGCTTCAAGGGTAAGAAGAACATTTTTATCCAACTTGGCATTCTTATAATCATCTTCAGTCCGAAATCCCGCTTCTGTGTAGGCATCCCGAAAGGCTAGTTGATACTTTTTCATATAGCTATCTGCCTGCTTTAAGGCTTGGTTCATAGTGCTTATTGTAGCCTTACCCTCAACTACTTTTTCTTTCACTAGATCCCGTTTTTCTTTAAGGACTTTAATATCTGCTGCCATCTTTTCAGCTGCCAGCTTTTTAATATTAATTGCTTTAAGTAGTTCTGGCAGTTGCCTATAAAACTCTGGAACATCTTTTTCAAGACTGCTGATTTGACCTTCTAACAGGTGACTCTTCTTGATTAATTCATCTTCAAAAGCTTTGCTTTTTATAATAGCTTCTTCAGTTTTTATGATATCTTCAGTGATTCTAGCTAGTTCCGCTTCCATATGGGGTTGTTGTTCTAGCTGGGTATTGTAATCCGCTTCTTGGGCTTTATATGCCTTAAGTTCTGCTTCGTATTGATTTATAATTTCTGTGATTACTCTTAAGTCATAATTATCAGTTATATTGTTTCTAATCTGCATAACTTCTGGCAATTCTTCTAATCGTTCTAATAATGCTTCAATCTGTTCATCAAGCACTAGTAATCGATCAGCTGTTTTTCCATACAATTCTGAAGTCTTATTATAGACTGCCTGTAATGAAGCCACCTGCTTTTCAGCCAACTCCAAGCTATCTTTTGTTATCAATGCCTTCGTAGGCTTTGCAGGACTTGGGTGACTTATTGAACCGCATACCGGGCAAGGTTGATCCATCTCAAGACCAACGGCCAATATGGCTGCTGGGTTTAGGTGATAATCATGTTGGGTTTGTCGGTAGGCTCGGTCCGCCATTTCATAATCATGCTTGTGTTTTTCTAATAAGGCTTTCTCATCTTGTAATGTATGCTTATATGACCCCGCAGATTGAACAGACTTATGCAGCTGGGTTAAGGTCTCCAGGGTGTACTGATGCTTGGTAATCTGAACAACTAATTCACTTAATCTTTTATCAATGGATGTAAGATTTTTTATGGCTTCTGATTTTTTTACTTGATCCGCTATTAATAAAACTAATTGGTTCTGGTTTGTTTTGTTTTTTTCATCAGAACTTTTAAGTTCGACGTCTGCCGTATTTTTCTCATTAATAGCACCCTCAAGAACTGAAACCTTCTCTATCAGACCCTCAAGATTCACAAGCTCCTTACTCAGTCCCTCTAGTTTAGCCAGATTCTCATCACTACTTGCCACTTGCAACAACTGCTCTGTCTCTTCATACTCAGTGTTTGCATCTTTTAGTTGTATTTCACTATTACTTAATTGCTCATACTGATTGTCTATGTCCTTTTGTAGGTCGATTACTTTAACTTCAAAGGGATAAACACTTTCAGCTTTTTTTGCGAGTTCGATGGTTGTAAGTTCTTCGCTATATTGGGTTTCTTTTTCAAGAGCTTTGGTGAGTTCCTTTTCATAAACACCGTAAGTTTCAATCATCTTATTCATGGCTTCTGCTTTTGTTCTACTCTGTATGATTTCTTTAAGGTCACTTGCTTTTTCATTCAATATAATTCTATTTTTTTCGACTGCTTGTGTATCTAAGTTCCCAAGGTCTTTAATCCCCTCAAGTACCTGATCAACATTAATAGGCAAGCTGATTAGAGCCGCGTTCAATGGGTGGTCCACCTCATCGCTTGGCCTCACCTTATCAATAATATAGCTTTTCTTGGTAGTAAGTATACCAAGTTGTTCTGTGCAAGCCTTACTTTCAAGATCAAGTCGTTTCTGAATCAGACCATAGAGCCCAGTGTCAAATAGTTGATTAAGCACTTTTTCACGATCTGCTGTACTTGCAGTCAGTAACTTGCGAAATTCACCTTGTGGAATCATCATAATCTGTTTGAACTGATTCACATTGACGCCGATAATCTCTTCAACTTTTGGATTCACTTCACCTATACCTGTCACTACTTGTGAAGCATCTTTGAAGCCACCTAAGGCGTTATCTTAGGTGTCAAATTTGGATTCATCATCCGTATGATTACGACTCTCATATATAGTGTTATATATATATAAGACCGCTTCAGGTTTTTGTTCTGTGAAACCTTCACCTTTTGTTTTTCTTCTAAGTTGCTTAGGTTTTCTTGTGATTATATAGCGTTTCTCTTTAAGGATAAATTCCAAAGTCACTTCCGTTAAATCCTCAGGCTTTGAAAAATGACTTCTAAGGGCATCCGTGGTACGCATTTCACCACTGGATTCACCGTATAGGGCATAGCTTATGGCATCAAAAATAGTGGTCTTACCTGCACCGGTTGGACCCGTTATGAGAAATAGCCTTTCACTTAATAATTCTGTAAAATCAATTGTCTGTTCTTTAGCATATGGGCCAAATGCAGACATAACAAGCTTCAACGGTTTCATATGCCTTCCCCCTTCAAAACGGTCTCTATAGCGCCTTTAAGACTACCCATGGCCACTTCATCAACACTTTCCTCCGTAGCTGCCACGTAGAATTCATTAAATAATTCAAAAGGGTCTTTCAGCTTGAAATCACGGTTACTCATACTGGTAGCTTCACTACCTAGATGACTCATGTCTGCCCGTTCAAGACGAAGAATATTAGGGTATATGCTACGTAGCGCCATCATCGGTTCATACAGACTGCCCCCGTCAGTTAGCATTGCCAAGATGTAGTCATTGGTATCAGATAAACTGTAATGATCCTTATTAATCAAATCCTCTAGCATGCCCGTAATCACACGCATGTCTCTTCTTGGTTTAAATGTAACGAGTTCATGGGTAATAGCGCCTGCCTGATCCATTTCAACCAAAGTCATACCTTTTTTTTGGGTGGCTTCTGAGAAAGAATATTTCAACATTGACCCAGCGTATCTGATATGGTCATGTGTTACTTTCTGTGGCCTATGCAGATGCCCAAGGGCTACATAATTAAAATCCTCAAAATAATGAACGTCAACTGCGTCCGTACCACCGATTGATAAAGGTCTTTCTGATTCAGAAGTTTCCAATGTCTGAGCTCCTGTAATAAACCCGTGGGTTATGCAGACAGTTCTGATTGAAACGTCTGTGTTATTTTGAGCTGAATTAGTGACTATGCCATTAGTGGTGGTATCCCCTGAATCATTGGCTCTACTAATAGCATTGTTAATTTTTTCCATGCACACCCTATACACGTCATCATGGGTTTTTATGGAATCATCCTTAAAATGAACCTTAGCCACTGCTGGATCTGCGTAAGGTATCAGGTAGAAATGAACAGGTCCGTCTTTATCCTCTATAATTACAGGCACATCAATAGCGCTCAAATCATTACTGATATGAAGCCCTTGCCTTCTTAATATATTATTAGCAAAACCCAGTCGCTCACTTGAATCGTGATTACCAGATATTGCAATGATTGGTATGTGTTCATTGATGACAATCTCAGTAAATATATCATCAAGTAGTGTCACGGCTTCAACTGGTGGCACAGTTCTATCAAACAGGTCCCCAGCTATTATGATAACATCTGGTATGTTAACCTTAACATAACTGACAAATTGCTTAAGCAGAAATGCCTGATCTTCTGTCATATGTAGTCCATGAACTAATTTACCTATATGCCAGTCTCCTGTATGTAGTATTCTCATGTTAATTCCTCTCATAAGCCAAGTTAAATACTTCTACATTATACCCTCTCTTGTCTGGGATAATCAACTGAAAATGGCTACGACTGCACAAAGGCATCCGGGTTATTATTATAGTAGTCAATTAAGCTCATATGGTAACCCTTTCTTGATTTTCACATTCTAATATGAAACAATAGTATCATTAACAAGTTCTAGGAGGTATATATGAAATTCATGAAATTATTATTTGGTTTTATTATATTTTACTTTATAGTTGTTGTTTTCTCAAGCATGGTGAACCTTGCAGAAAAATTAAGTATGGGCAATCAATGGCTACTAGTTGGGTTTTATGTATTTATGGGCATACTATTTATCCGGTATATCCTATACCCACTCCTTAAGTACATTGGTAAACCTTCCATCAAAGATTATACGTTAATGTTTGATCATAACAAAAAAGCTGCTAGTAAAATCAAGAAGTACCTTAAAAGACATTTGGATGTAGAATTGGTTGATGAAATAAAAGCAATTGACGACCCTGATGAATTCATAGCATGGTGCAAGGCCTACTTAGAAAAAGAAGTTGCAGGTTTTAGCAAGATTATCAAAACCTTTGCATTTAAACTTTCATCCGCTGTCTTATTATCGCCGAATTCATTTTTAGACGGTATTACCATTCTTTATGGTAACTCCAATATGATCTACACCTTATCCAAAAGGGTCCATGTCAGGTATAATGGCAAACAACTTTGGAACATGTATTTCTCCATCATGTCAGTGGCGTCCATCTCTGGGCTCATTGAAGAATTTGATGATGTGATGATTGATATATTTGAAGAATTACTGGAATCCATCGCTGAAAAATTAGGCGAAGAAGCTGGCGCTTCTATAACAAGTTCCATTCCAATTGTGAGTATAGCAACAAAAGCCACCAGTTATCTTTTGCAATCAGCAGGTAACTTTGCCTTCATAGTCTACAACGGCAACAAGTTCAAATACATGATAGAAAATCTATACCTTGAAGATAAGCTTACCCAATCGGCTATCAATAAAGCTTCCAGAGCAGTTGCTAGAAAAAGTAAGTTAAAATACGTCAGTGATCTCTCAAAAGGCGTTGGTAGCAAGTTCAGTTTCAAAGGTAAGTTTAATAAAAAGGCGAAGGATGCAACTCAGCCTGAATCATAATTGGCAATCAAGTATACTAACTAAAGCAATTAAACTAACCTACTTTAACTTACTTTAACTTACTTAACTTGGACCAACCCACTCGAATTAACCATAAAAAACTTAGTACCTGTCTAAACATAGGTTCTAAGCTTTTATTTTGCGTAAGTCTAAGGATACGCCTCAACTAGTACTACCAATTATTACTAAATCCCTGAGCCTTCATTACTGGATACACCTCAGGAAAATAGACATATTGGTAACTACCGTAAGAATAATTGATCTTTATATACTTTGCTTAATTACTTTCACAAATGATTCAATCGGTTGAGCCCCTGATATCGCTACTTTTCCATCAAATACAAAATAGGGTACCCCGCTAATCTGTAGATCTCGAGCCTGGTCAATGTCACTACCCACCTCATCTGAATGCTTAGTTGACGCGAGTATGGCCTGAGCTTCCTGCCTATCAAGACCTATTTCATCAATGGCCTTTAATAGCACTTCCTCGTCTGATATGTTCAGAGAATCCGTAAAATAACTTCTCATCACCACTTCTTCGAATTCTGCCATCTTACCTGCTGCTTTTGCATAATGTGACAACCGATGAGCATCAAATGTATTGGTTGGTTTTAAATCTTCAAAGTTAAAATCAAGTCCCACCTGCTTTGCAGAATGCACTATATTTTTATTGTTGGCTGTTGCCCTCTCAATGCTAATGTCGTATTTTTCAGCAATCAGTTCATTGATGCCCACATCATATGACTTCTTAGATGTCGGGATTAATTGATAGGATTTATAGACAACTTCTACTTCATCTCCTATCCCTACTTGTTCTATAGCTGCTTCTAGATTCCGCTTTCCGATATAACAAAACGGACAAACAAAATCTGACCAAATCTCTATTTTCATAATGACGCCTCTTTCTCTACTGAATTTTTTTCATATTGTCCAAGATACTCACAATATCTTGTTCTAGTCTTACACGTTCTTGGTCCGAATAACCCGAGACCATAATACTCAGTACTTTTGCTTCTATAGCCATGAATTTCTTTTTTAATATAAGTGCTTCCTTAGTCAAATGTATATGCACACATCGTTTGTCATGACAGGTAGCATCTTTTTCCACATATCCTAGTTCCTCATACTTAGTTAATATATCTGACAAAGATGACTTGGATATCTGCCACTTTTCTCTCAAATGTCTAAATTCCATGGAACTGCCATCATCTGGCAAAATATAGAATAAGGGAACGTGATTAATCAGTACAGGAATGTTGAGTCCAGATAACTCTTTTTTTATCCTGTCATTTGCTAAAGAATTAATCTCATTGATCATGCTTAAAACACATTGGCTTTTCATAATTTCACCTCGTTCGTTCGTGTACGAACAATATAACATGGACTAGTTGTAATGTCAAGTTATTTGAGAATCATTTTCATTTATATCGTTTGTTGGGATTGTTTATATGCCCTATACTATGAAACACTATACCTTTAAAACCTTGTTTGTGATAAACTAACAGTGATAAAAAAAATGAAACAGTCTATTCACATGCATAGGCACTATAATATAATATATGGAGGACCAATAATGGAAACATCTAATTATGAATTGAAAAGACAGTCTAGAGAGCACCTTACTGGTAACTGGGGGCTAACAATAGGGACGTTCTTAGTGGTCATGTTGATTACATCTACAGCCTCAGCTATTCCAATAGTTAATATTTTTGTTTCAGCTGCATGTACTGTTGGATTAATTATTTTTTCACTTAATCTACTAAAAGACAATGCTCAATTTGAGGATGCTTTTAAGGCGTTCCCTGATATACTGCGTTTAACAGGTGCTTCATTCCTGATAGGACTTTTCGCTTTCTTATGGAGTTTGCTTTTTTTAATTCCAGGGATTATCAAAGCCTATAGTTATAGTATGACACTTTATATTATGTCAGAAGACCTAGATATATACATCATGGATGCAATCGAAAAAAGCAGGCACATGATGAATGGTTTTAAAATGAAACTCTTTTTACTGGAGCTTAGTTTTATTGGGTGGGGTATCTTATGTCTGTTCACACTAGGCATTGGCTTCTTATGGCTTGTACCCTATGTAAGTGTTGCCAAGGCTGCGTTCTATAACGATATAAAGACAATTAATGGTGTTGCCTAAACATATCTATGGATATTATATTACGCAAGCATATCCATACTGCGAATCCCTTATATATGATATCTAATTGCAATTCAAAAAAAATAAAAGCTGCCTAGTTAAGCTAGCCAGCATTCTTTTATTTCTTATAATTACTATTAATAACCTGAGGAAGTTGTTATTGAACCATCCAATATATCAAACACGATTGTATCTGAATAGGCTGAATTGCCTTGCATATCTCGCATCTCGAACATCTGAATGAACATGCCGTTCCCGAGATCAATCTCACTAAAATCAAGATTGCTATCCACAATAATCTGATCCATCTCTATTGGTAAAAGATCACTATTATCATCAGTCAGTAGCATATAATAGTGAATGGTTGTAATGACATCCCCTTCTACAAGATAACGTATGTTCTTGTCGGCCATACCATTTTCATCAATAGCTTTCTTAGCGCCTAGTATCTCATAAGTCTCCAGACCAAAATCATAGATGACATTCAAGTTATATTCCTCATCATTCAGTAATATGGGGACATTATAGACATTATAGCCATCACCTTCAACGGCTAATTCCATGTAGACTATATTACCGTTAAGACCACCCCATACGCCTCTGAAATTATCCATAAACACGCCGGTATCCCAATCACCGATAAGGTCATTGTCACTACCTAAAAGAAACATAATCTCTAAATCCAGATCCACATAATAAAGTTGAATATATACCCCACTTAAGATTTCTGCAGCTTTCTCACCAAGTGTCAGTATTGCCACGCCATCATCATTAACATCAATAAGGTGATTGTCCCAACCTTGATCAAGTAGGGTTTCAAGCTCTGGTATGCTATCATAACTCATGGTAGCGATGTAAGCCATACCATCATCTGATAATTCACCAGTTAAACCATACGCATAAAAATACTTGAATGCTTCTCCAGCACCTAGATAAGTATACTTGTTAAAATCTTCTATATCCCCATTGTAGGAATAGTAGCAAGATAGACCAGTAGACTCTGGTCGGTATGCGCCACTGACATGATATACCACACAGCTGTCTAGTACTGCGAGTAACCCACCAGCGGTTTCCGGAAGCATGTCAACAGATTTCCTTGCAAGATCGCCAAGGTCTGCCATATTGGTATAGCCCTGTTCTTTTGTGTTACCACCATAATTCTCTGTCACAACTGCAATTCTACTAAATTCCGAGAAGAAACCGGCATCTATACAAGCATTAGCCAGTGCTTCTTTTCCAAAATCATTATAAGAATTGATCAAATCTGGCACTAAAGAAAGATCCACTACTGAAAGTGTAATGTAATCCTGACTCCCCACAAGTTCACAACCTATAACATATGTATCACAGATGACTTGACCTAGTTCTAAGCCACTCATCCCCGGATTACTGGCTAAAGCATCACCTATGCCACTATATAACCAACCATTACCTGGTTCTAATTCCTGTGAAGCTACAAGGTATGACCCTATGTCACAGAAAGTGTAAGCAACATCCACAGTTGCCATAAGGCAAGTATCAAAACCAATTATATCAAAAGGTGGCTCCAACACACTTAGCTCATAATTCGATTGGAACGCAATGTACATCTCATCTAAAGTTAAGCAATCGTAATCAAAATTCTCATCAAAAGCCGCACCCGCTACACTACCACCACCGTGATTCCAAAAAATGAATCCAGTTTTATCTGCAGGGTAATTTTCCTTTCCAAACGCAAGGAAATCAGATAGCGTATCTGCACTACCCATGCTAGCTAATGGTAACTGTTCTATTAATGCTAGACCATTGCTATCATATACATATCGCTCTAAATAGTCGGGACTAATCAGATCATTTTGCCAATAATTTGTGCCACCTGTTTCGATGACAATCTTCACATTATCAGGTAATTGCACTTCTAATAATTCTAACAAATCAGTAGTTGCTGCGCCGCCTTCAGACTCTAAATCACTACCACAGAGATACCAGTATAAGACCCAACTAGTATCACTGTCTTCTGATACGATGTCATCTATGGCTTCATCTATGCTACCATCTATGGTCACATCTTCTACTTCATCTATGGCTTCTACAGGGACGTTAGCACTATCATCATTATTTGAATCTGTATCACTATTTTTACTACAAGCTACCATTGAAAAAATTAAAATCGTTGTTAATAACAAGACACTTACCATTCTATATATTCTGTTTTTCATGTCGCCCAATCTCCTCTTGATATCAATTATATAATTACGAAGTTAAGTATGATTTTCATATAACCTTAATTAATATGACTTACATATATGATTGTTTTGAAAAACCTAAAGCACGAGCAATTAACAATCTAGGAAAAAGACGAATTGAACGATTCAGTTTCTCAACACTATTGTTATATATCAAACGACTTGTTCCAATCATATGCTCATATTGATTGATTGCATCCATAGTTTTACTATATATTTGTTCTTCTTTTAGGCTAGTATATATTTCCCCTATTGCTTTTATTTCATCTATAGTTTCAGTCATAAACCGTATCTGCTCGTTAATATCATCTGGTGTTGGTTCTTTTATAATCAGACGCTTTTCTTTTATGCTCTCTTGTATAACCGTATTCTCATGGGTTAATTCTAAAAGGTCTATACTCATATCCCATCTAGAGGATAATTGAATTGCAACTTGAAACATAGCATTATGA
>JAQICP010000134.1 GCA_027858555.1 Vallitaleaceae bacterium | reverse complement strand
GCACCAAGAAATATTGGAAGAAGCTGAAAAGTATGACAATATTCGTATAATATACAAGGATGCTGCCAATGATACCGATAAACAGATAGAGGATATTAATGAGCTTATGGACTATGGTATTGACCTGCTCATAGTATCCATGAATGATTCTGATGTCTTAACACCAATAGTGGGTGACATATATAGTGAAATACCCGTCATTGTTTTAGACAGAGCGGTTGACGGCTATGATTATACCCTTTTTATCGGTCTTGATAACTATCAACTTGGCTATGAAGCAGGTAGCTATATGGCATCATTACCTAGGGTCAGGAATATAGTTGAGATTACAGGCATACCAACATCCATACCGACCAGTGAAAGAAGTTTGGGTTTTGTTGAAGCATTATCGACACAAGCGGCATTTGTATCCAAACAGATTGTGGGTAATTGGGAGAAAGACATTGCAGAAGATTCATTTTACCAAGTACTAGAAGAAGACGCTGGCGTGGACGCTGTATATGCACATTCTGATGATATGGGCTTTGGTGCTTATTTAGCAGCAAGCACGTTAGGTCGAGACCTGTTTATATTAGGCTTTGATGGTTTACTAGGAGATGATAGAGGGCTTGACTTAGTAAGAAAAGGTATACTAGATGCTACCTTTATCTGCCCTACTGGCGGGAAGGAAGCCATCCGATATGCTGTTGATATTCTAAGTAAAGAAAGTGGTATTCCTAAAAAAATAATATTACGAACTGAATTCGTTACCATAGATAATGTGGATAACATCATTAAAGCTGAAAGTACGCCTGCTGTAAATAACACAGATCAGGAAATAATAATGGGGTATGCACAGATTGGTTCTGAAAGCACATGGAGAAATGCCAATAGTGAATCAATTATTGAAGCTGCAAAAGAGGCGGGTATAGAATTGATATTTAAGAATGTGGATAATTCTTTAAGTGACAGGGAAAAGCAAGCCAAACAAATAGAATTTATAGAAGAATTTATTATGGAAGGGGTTGATGTTATTGCATTTACCCCCATAATAGAAACAGGCTGGGATGATGTGTTATTGTTAGCTAAAGAAGCTGGTATTCCTGTTATTCTATCAGATAGACGTGTTGATGCTTCCAATGATTTATGGTCAACTTACATGGGTTCTGACTTTGAAGAAGAAGGCAGGCGTGCTGCTAGGTGGCTAGTAGAACACACAGATAGTAGCGAAGTATATCAAATAGTTGAGCTAGTAGGGACAACAGGATCTGCGCCTGCAATCGGTCGTCATAAAGGTTTTAAGGAGATAATAGCAGGAATTCCTAATTATGAGATTATCTATAGTGCAGGCGCTAATTTCGAGTATGAAGATGGTAAAGAAACTATGGAAGATGCATTGAAAATATATGGCGATACAATTGACGTGGTATATGCGCACAATGATGATATGGCACTTGGTGCAATAGAAGCCATAGAGGCCTATGGATTAGTAGCTGGTGTTGATATATTAATTATTTCTGTTGATGCTACAAAAGCGGCCCTTAATATGATTATCGTTGAAAAACTCAATTGTGCTGTGGAGTGTAACCCATTATTGGGGCCACAGATAATGAAGGCTGTAAAAGATTTAATGGCAGGCGTTGAATTACCTATTGAGATTATAACAGGTGAAAGCGTTTATACAATCGAGAATACAGAGAAAGAAATTAAGATTCGCAAATATTAATCATTAAAGTACAAGGAAAGTCATATAATGCTAAATACAAGCCTTTCATAGCAGACTATACTATGATAATAGACGTAGTTAGGGTTAACTTGGGAGGCTTTATGATTAATAGAATATTATTGAATTTAACTGTCAGAGTAAGAATTATAGCGATAGTAGTATTACTTTGTGCTATACTAGGTGGCCTTGATGGGTATGCTATCTATCAAAATTATGATGTGAATCATTCGTATAATGAGGCTATCAACGAGATTAATATGTCCTATTCGATTAACAAAGTACTGGACGATGTTGTTAGTGAAATGGATATATATATACTAGATAATGAAAAAAGAAATGAACTGAAAGAAAATCTAAGTTTAAATACAATTGACCTACTTTTAACTGAATTACAAGCAAAAATAATAACTGCAGAGCAGATTAATGCACTGAACTCAGTAACCAGGTTACAAAGTGGACTAGAAAAAAGCATTATGAAAGCATATGAAGCAATCGATTCCGGTGACCTGACAACAGGTGGTCAGCATTTTGATACAGCAAAAGATATTGTGTCATTCATGGATGAAGAGATGACAGCCTATATATTATTACAGGTTAAGAATATCGAGACAATTCAACAACAGATTGATGGCGATGCAAGTCGGTCAAGAGTGATAAGTCTAAGTCTATTAGGGGCTATTTTAATTATAGGCATTCTATTTGCAGCTAGCATCATAAAATCTATTACAAACCCTCTGAAACAAATTGGTGAGATGTCAGATGAGATAGGTAGTGGGAATTTCATGATTAATGATCTTATCATACCAGGTAACAACGAGTTATCAATACTCGTAACAGGTTTTAATGCTATGAAGAATCAGATGAAGGAAAGCATCAGTAATGTCCATCTTGCCACCAATAATATCTATGCATTAGCGGGTAATTTAGCAACTATGGCAGAAGATAATACAATGACAGAAGAAGCTCTATCTGAATCAATTGATCTAATGGTTGATGGTATCAGCATTCAGCAAACTGAAACAGAAGTTATTTCATCGGGGATAGCATATATGAATGATATTGCAGCTACTATTGAGATAAATGATCAAAGCATAATGGAACAAGCCAGTACCTCAGTAGTTAGAGCTAAAAGAGGGCTTGATCATGTTGAAGTATTTGTCAGCGAAATGGATCATATAGGGAATGAGGCTAGACAAGCTTCAATGATGGTAACATTACTGAATGAAAATTCAGCCCAAATGAATCAATTGGTCAGTTCAATGACTGCCATAGCTAATCAGACCAATCTTCTTTCGTTAAATGCAACGATTGAAGCGGCTAGAGCTGGAGAAGCAGGAAAAGGATTTGCTGTGGTGGCCAGTGAGATTAGGAATTTGGCTAATGATGCGACTAATTTTGGACAGGACATTACAAAAATAATTCATGGCTTAGATGATCGGTTGAAAAGTATTAGTGGCAACATGAAATCCACAGTAGATTCTCTTGATCATGTAGAAATCATGACAAAGCAGGTCGTTTCTGATTTTAATGGTATCTATGAATCTAATCAAAGTGTTAATGAGGCAATAAAATCTAATGCAGAAGAATTAAGTGCCCTATTAATTCAGATAGAAAGCACCAATACGGCAGCAATTAAGAATCATAACGTGGTAGAGGATAATGCTAAGGAAAGTAACAAGGTTCGAGGAACTATACAAGAACAAATTGCTAATATAGAGGAATTAAATGCAACGGCAGAGTGTCTTAACAATCAAGTGAAAGAGTTGGAAACTACTGTAAGTAAGTTTAAGATATAGTTTATTGTCGACCTGTAATCATAACAAACTTACACTGTGACATATTAATGAATCTGCTTAGACAATATGTATGTAGATAGAAATAAAGTCCACTTGATTGAAGTAAACACCGTAAAACAACATATAAATAGCGTATATCAACATATAATTATCGTTTAACGATAAAAAGATGTTGACATACGCTATTTTTGGGTTTATAATATGAAATATAGTAATTGAAACGCTAGTGGCGTGAAAGAAAAGGCAACAGATACAACAAAAAAACGGAGGATCTAACGATGGAAACAAAACACATTTCAAACAAAAAATTAGCAAGACTCGCAGGTTTATTTTACCTCATCATTAT
>JAQICP010000129.1 GCA_027858555.1 Vallitaleaceae bacterium | reverse complement strand
ATGAGAAGGAGTCAATAGCTGTGATTGAAAGTGTTCTAAAGAGTAAAAATCCGAGTTTATCTGAGGTTTGGCCAATCATTAAGAAGAGAGAAGTCGATGCATGGGAATTGGGTAGGCGATTTGTTCCTTACGAATTACTAGACCTGTATGAGACAATCAATTTTATTAATTTAGAATATAGATATTGTCATACAAAGATGAATATTTTGAAACAGGAGTATATTGCCAAGTGTGAAGTATATTGTGCTAAGAATCTGGAACTTGTAAAGAAGAATAAGGAACTTTTAGAAAAGTCTATGCTACTCAAATATGGTGAGGATTTTACTTCAATAATTGAGTAAGCAAAACTCAATGTAAAGCTTCCGCACGGAACATCAGATAACACGCGTTTTACGATACTCAGTTCGCTAACCGAGGCGGACCCGCATTAGCAACTATGCGTAAGCATGAGCGGGTCCTGTAAGTTCAATGGCATCGTAAACCGCAACCGTTAGCTGAAATTATGTCTACGATTATATAAATAAGGAGGTAATAGAAATGTATTTTAAATCAATGAAATTCTTTTCAAATACGCACATTCAATCAGCGGCACTAAGCGCAAGATTAGCATACCAATGTGAACAAGAGCATTCGGATGATACTAATAGTGAAGTACAATTAAACCATATGATTTTTGTTATTAATGCGATTATTTCATCGGTTTCTTATCTTGAAGCGAATATTAATGAACTTTTTGTTGAGTGTAGTGAAAACAAAACTGGATTTAAGTCTAATCTGAGAACAAATATGATAAATGATTCGGTAATAGAAGCGCTAGAAAGAAGTTGGAAATTGGGAGTGCCACGTACTGCGAAATTTTCTATTTTAAATAAGTATGATATTGCTTTAGCGCTTGCCGGAATAGATTCAATAGATAAGTCAACGTCTGTATACGAGAATGCTGATACACTAATAAAGTTAAGAAATTCACTAGTACATTATGAACCTGAGTGGATTAATGACTATTTAAGTGATAGTGAATTAACAAATAAAATGGCTAAAAGACTAAAAGGAAAATTCGATTTGAATCCATTAACTGGCGAAGGAAATCCGTTCTACCCAGATAAGTGTTTATCCCATGGATGTGCAGAATGGGCAGTGAAGACTTCATTAGAATATGTTGATAATTTCAGCAGTATGTTTGGTTTTATACCGAGACATAGTAATGTTGATAGTCATTTAGGGACTAGATAGTTGTCAGACATAACATCAGCTAACACGCGAGTCTCTCGCAGTCAGGTTCGAGCTAGAGCCACTTCACCTAACTGCTATTTTACAAAATTGGCATCACCCATCAAGCTGTATGAGAGCCAACTTCGCAAACTCGCGCTCCATTAAGCGAAATACTATATTACTGGAGGTACAGAATGATTTTTTTATCTCACAACCATAAAGACAAAGCGATTGTAGAACATATAGCGATAAAACTAACTGAAGTGTTTAGCCAGGATCAGATATTTTACGACTCGTGGTCTATGCAACCAGGGGACGGTATAATTGATAAGATGAATGAAGGATTAGGGGACTGTAAGCTCTTTCTTTTCTTTGTCTCTAAGAATAGTCTGCAGTCTAATATGGTTAAACTTGAATGGCAGAACGCTCTCATAAAAGCTACAAGAGGAGAGACAAAAATTATTCCGGTTAAGCTTGATGATTGTTTAATGCCACCGATTTTACTTCAGAGTATTTACATCGATTTATTTTCTAATGGATTAGATGTGGCTGTAAGGCAGATAGTTGATGTCGTTTCCGGAAGGAACACATATCAGAAGGGATATCAAGAGTTTTCTAATCTCAAGGCTTATGCAACTAGAAGTGATTCAAAAGTGACAGTGGAATGTTGTGCTGAACATTATTTGGAACCTATATCACACTTTTTATTTGTGGTATCCAATTCTGAATCTGAATTGAAGTTTAATTTGACATCTCATCAGTTAGCTAACATGGGATTTAATAAAGATATTAGCATGGATAATGGAAAGAAATATAATGCACAATTGATAGCTGTTGAGCAATCTACTACTCCAGGGTTCCCAATGGTTGTCGAAATTGAGGAAAATAATGATTCGAAGTTAGACCTTGTTTTCGTTATGCATGAGAAAAAAAGGGGCGATTGGAGCTCTATTCCACTTGTATTTAGATAGTGTGAGCTTCTGTACTTCGCTTAACATTATGTTTCAATAGAAGTATAATTGTCTAAAACTAAGTCCATAACCAGAGAGCGATTTTTCAAAACAACAAATTTAACGCAGAGGTTTGGTTATCCTCTTTTGAGTTAGAATGAATAAGAACTTAGCTTATGAAGTTCAAATAAAATTATATATCATTTACTGTAGCGTTAGGACCATAAAGTTCCAGTGCTTTATCATTATAAGCTTCAGCAGCATCTCTTTCCTTTTCATATGATCCAAGGTGAATGCCTTTGCCCTGGCACTTGATTCTGGCACACCATGGCTTATTGGGACGTCTTTTATCATAATAGATACCAACATACATAGATGCGGTGTTCTTCTTTGATTTAAGGCCCTGTTGCGCCTTGGATCTGATTTCTTCTCTTGTCGTACCATATAAGGCTCTTATCTCATGATACCTGGTACTTATCTCTAGATCTGTGAGTAAAGGGTAATTATAAAACTCTTTTTCAAACCCTAGACTCCGCATTAGATAATCAGAGGCAATGGCTGCTTCATCTTCAGACTTATAATAATGCTCTTTATATGCTTTGCCATGATCAATCATACTGACAACCCATCTTTTTGTGGTGTTATCATAATACACGCCATGATATTTCGAAGTCTTTCCGGTCCTGTTGGCTCCGTACTTATGGCCATTCTTTTTATAGGTCAATACTTCTAAGTTTTCAGATCTAAAATCAAGCCGATCATCACTCTTAAACCTAACCAATTGGTTCGCACCTGCACTGGTAAGCAACCGAGATAAACGCTCTTTTTTGCCATTTTTAACAGCAAATACGGTGATTTTACGGCCTTTACCACTGTAAGTTAGGGTATAACCCTCTAATAGGCGCAAATCGGTTTTGTTTAGTGTTATCTGTAAGTCATTCTTAATAATGAGCGTGGTAATAGTCATAAATGAATCCTTTCAAACATTGGTATATTCTATTATACCAAAAGTGAACAAAATCATGAAGGAATATTATAATTTAGAAAATGCATGAGTAAGTTCATTGTCATCCACAGTAGCAACTGTTAATTAATAGAATGAAAATAGTGAGTAATGTTTTTATACAATCAAGCGTCCAGAACTTTGGGGGCTTTTTTATATAACTAAAAGGAGGAAAGTAAAATGAAAAACATCTTAAGAAACCGTACCATCATAGGAATCACCTGCATTGTATTAGCATTAGTCATATGCTTTGGGTTAACACCCATGTACAATAGTGCAATAACAGCCAAAACAGAGGTCATTCGAGTCAGTCAAGACATCGTGAAAGGAGAGACAATAACAAAGGAAATGCTTCAACCTGTTGAAATCGGGGAATATAACCTACCCGATAATGTCATAAAAGATCAGACAAATATCATAGGCAAATATGCAAACAGTGACATGTATAAAGGGGACTATCTTATAGCAGACAAGCTATCGGATGGTCCTCTTGTTAATTACGCATATTTGTATGACTTTGATGGAACAGAAAGAGCCATTTCAGTCAGTATTAAAACCTTTGCAGCAGGTTTTTCAGGGAAGTTAGAACCAGGGGATATCGTAACTGTCATGGTATCAGATTATGGTGAACGAAAAGAAACCATTGCACCCATTGAGTTACAGTATGTTCAAGTACTTGCAGTGACTGCATCTTCAGGACTTGACACAGAAGAATAT
>JAQICP010000111.1 GCA_027858555.1 Vallitaleaceae bacterium | reverse complement strand
ATATAAATTTGTGTAAAATCACTTTACATACTGTAAAGTTAGCTTGACAAAATAGTTAATTAGAACTATAATTATGTAAAGGGAATTTTACAAAGGAGGAAGCGTTGAAGAATAATATTCAGTTACTCCGAAAGAAAGCTAAATTAACACAAGAAGAGCTTGGGAAACGATTAGAAGTTTCTAGACAAACAATTAACTCTCTTGAAAAAGGTAGATACAATCCTTCTATTGTATTGGCATTTAAAATTGCCAACATCTTTAAGCGTAACATAGAAGATATATTTATATATGATGAGCTTGATGAGGAGGCTGGTATATGAAAAAAGAACATATAATTATTGCCAATCTTGATTTGATTTACATCATATTTGTAGCTATTGTAATAACTTGTGATTTTATATTTAAGTCTGATGTTTTGATAGCCATTATATATTTATTGATATTAGCTGGATTTGCATTAAGTCTTATTCCGAAAAATAAAGATGGCAAAGATGAACGACTTATTTTTATTAAACATACAGCAGGTTATTCAGCGTTTCTACTCGGGGCATTAGTTCTTATGATTTTTTCACTGGTGACAGAGATTTTCGATGTTGAGTTTAGTTCCGCGGATTTGTTAAGAACAATTAGTATGTGTATGTTTTTCGTATTTACCATCATTAATGCGATAGGTAAACGATTAATATAATAAGATACATAGCCAAGAGTTTGGGGCAACTTTGAATGACTATAATAAATAGTCATTCTTTTTTTGCGAGCTTATTAAATATAATCATAATCTATGTAATCAGATTTCATTAATAGTGGCTTTGATCTATTCATATCGGGTGAATTCTAACTGATTTACCTTAATAAGTGACAGGATAAGTCTAATTGGTTATAATGATATCAATGTATACTAGTTGAAAAATAATTAAGAAAGGAATATGCGATACCAAAATCAATATGATATCGTATAAAAATATTATGTTATATCCAATGAAATTCAAGCCAGTCTATAAAGAATTGGTATGGGGTGGCAGCAAATTAAATTCATATTTCAATAGAGTAATCAGTAGTGATCACATAGGTGAGTCTTGGGATGTTGTCAGTCATAAAAAAGGCATGAGCATTATTGAAAACGGTCCACTTGCAGGTTCTAACCTTCAGAACATATTTGTGAACTACAAAGAGGAACTGATTGGCTTTGGTTTTGAAAGCCATACCAAATTTCCGCTTTTGGTTAAAATTATTGATGCCAACCAAAAACTTTCAGTGCAGGTGCATCCGGGTGACGATTATGCCTTTATTCATGAAGATGGTGAACTTGGTAAAACAGAGATGTGGTATATTATCGATGCAAAAGAAGATGCAAAATTAGTGGTTGGACTTAAAGACGGCGTTACAAAAGCTGATTTTAAAGCAGCAATTGAAACCGGTAAAACAGAGCGTATGTTGAATTATTTAGCTGTTAAAAAAGGTGATGTCATCGATATACAGGCAGGACTGGTGCATGCCATCTGTGAGGGTGTCATGTTGGCAGAAATTCAAGAAAATTCTGATACAACTTACCGTATATATGATTGGGGCCGTGTCGGTCTTGACGGTGAACAAAGACAACTTCATGTGGGTAAATCTTTAGATGTGATTGATTTTTCTGGCAATATGCCTACAGAGATTGTTAAAGGAAGAAGTGTCTACAATGACAATACTTCAATTACAAGGTATATATCCAATCAATATTTCGAGGTGGATATTATTGATGTGAACGATCTTTATATGACGGATACTAAAAACAGCATGCATATATACATATTGATTGAAGGTCATATTATAATTAAATCCGGAGGATACCAGCTTTTATTGAATCCTGGTGATTCAGTGCTTGTCCCCGCATGTGTGATGTCACCTGACCTACTTGGGAAAGGTGTTCTACTTAGATCATTTTTACCAATGCAGCCTAGGGAACTTTAGTACCGTTAACTTCGTCATATACTTATAGATAAACAATTCGATATGGAGGGTTAATTATGAAATTAAATTCTAAAATAGGTGTAGTTATAGCAGGCGTTGTCATTATCCTTGCGCTTGGCATGACAATTATTTACAATTCTTTTTTGAAAGGTGATGAAGTTGTAGATCAAGGAAACACTGATAATGTAGCTGATGTTATTGTAAGTGGCGATAAAACCGACATGGCGGCGGCATTACCAACGCTTAAGAATAAAGCTCAGTTTGTTAATTTGATTAAAACTTACCAAAGCCAGCAAACGTTGATGTATGGTGGTAGAGACGGCATGATGTTTGAGGATAAAGGCGCTGACATGAGTACGGATACAGTTACCACAACAGCAGATAGCGCAACAGAAGCAACTGGCAGTACGAATAGTGGCGATTTTTCAGGAACGAATAATCAGGTTGTAGGTGTTGATGAAGGCGATACACTAAAAACAGACGGTGAGTATCTATATAAAATAGACGGCTATGGCGAAGGTGTATCAATTGTTAATGCTGATCCAGATAATATGACAGTAGTCAGTGAGATAACCTTACCTATTGATAATTACGCGTCACAACTATTTTTATCAAACGGCAAGTTGGTTGTTATTACAAGCTATTATGAATATCCTGATTATGAAGATGGGAATACGAATGATGGAATTGCATACGATATGATGTGGTGGGGTGGCGCTAGCTATACTAAAACATATATCTATAACATTTCAGACAAATCCGTACCAAAGCTAGAGAATGAATATCAGTTTAAAGGAAATTATGTTTCTGGTAGAACCATTGGTGATGTTTTGTATTTTGTAACTAATGAGTATATGTACTATGATTGGTATACCATTTTTGAAGATGGAGTGGATATTGAAGACCAACTGGTTTTACCAAGTTATAAAGACTGTACAATTGATGAAGAGTATACCTTGGACTATAGAGATATCAGGTATTTTCCAGGTGCAGTAGAACCTTCTTATATGAATACGGTAGCCATTGATTTGTCACAACTAGGTTTGGCACCTGAGTTCAATGCTTATTTAGGGTCAGCTTATAATATATATGTGTCAACTGAAGCTTTATATACAGCGGTATCCGAGTATACTTATGATGAAACGGCACAAGATCAGTGGTCATATGAGGTGAATACGAATATATATAAATTCGATTTAGAAGGCACCCAGGTTACACCAGTTAACAATACGGTTGTACCAGGTAATATCATTAATCAATTTTCAATGGATGAGTACCAAGGTAATTTCAGAATAGCAACAACTATAGAAAGTATGTGGTGGGATGAGAATGATCAATCTACCAACAGTTTATACATATT
>JAQICP010000092.1 GCA_027858555.1 Vallitaleaceae bacterium | reverse complement strand
CTATTACACGTTCAACACGAGCAGCATTTATTTCCTCTTTTTCAATAATTAGATCTGAAAAGTCAACTCTTTTTTTTACTTTTGGTTTAAAGAAATCCATCTGTGATTACCCCTCATTTTCTTATATTTACACCTTTATATGAACAAGGTATATTTAATAACAGTATGATTGTAATTATTTATCCTAAAACTAAATAATTTCACATTTGTAATTAAATTATATTATACACTTCTAATCCAAACTACCCTTATTACTTTACTTAGAACTTTCTCGCCTAATAAATGTAAACATAATACTAATTCTCTAATATTTAATTACCCTACTAAAAATATTGACTTCTATAAGACACAAAAACCCCAGGTATGTGCCAACTAAAAAATCTGTAATATTTCTTCACAAATTTTTGACGGTTCAACCGAGGGTGTTCTTATAATAATTAAAGTTTGTTTTAAACTATAGTTTACATTAATTATGTCATAATACATCAAATGTCAAGCCCTCTCCAACCTGTACTCTTTAAAATATCTCTCTATTACAAGTATACAATAATTCTTTCTATGCTACAAGAATAATTTAAAGAGGGTTTGGGACACAGTCCCAATATTCAAGAACCATTTGTTAAACAAATGGGAAGCTTGCCCTCATGAAAGCATAGCTTTCATACACGGTCTTTATGGTTATTGAAATTAAAAAGACCTTCCAAATAATTGTATCACAAAATCGAGATTCCTAGGGATTTTATAAGAAGTAGAAAGGAGCCCGAAGGCTCCCACCACTTAATCCATAACTGATACGATAAACACTAGCTCATACGTCGTAGTAAATGCTCCAGAGATTGCTCTACCATAATTACACTCCATCTGCAAAGAAACTGTATGACTTGGTCTTATTGAGGCACACTCAACGGTTTCTGTTTGTACTTGAGTAGCTGAAATAACTTCATTCCAACTCTTATCTTCAACGTATCCCTCTTGATAAAGATCATCTGCACCAATGCCTAAATAGATGAATCTTTTTGATCCATTAGTACCAAGATTCCACCAGTCTTTTTCATTCTTTTCAACTTCTTCAAACTGGTTTGGTGTATCAACTTTATTATCAAAGCTGGTCATGCTAACTGAAATTGGCATTGTAGAGTTATTACATATAAACAACTCTGGCGCAATGAATGTTGGACCATTAGGATCTATTATAAATGAGGCCTGTGAGGGAATATCCACATTAATAATGGCAGGTTGTATGTTACCTGTGACTTCTGTTTTACCTGTTTGTGCAAATACACTGTTACTAAATAACGTCGTTACTACTAATAATACTATTAATATTCTTTTCAATATCCTGTCCTCCTTGTCTAATTAGTATAGTTAATAATGATTTTTTTCGTAAACCAGGTATCATCATATAAATATTCAATTGTAATATACCTGCCATGATTATCAGGTAGGATTAATGTATTAATATTGATTGTTTGTGACCCAAAATAGTCTAAACCATTAACCAAATAATTGGTGTCTGGCTGATTTGTGACAATCGTCAAAGTAACCATTTGATCATCTGCCATAGCTAGATATTCAGTCCCCTTACTTGCATCCCATGTGAAATATAAATTATCATGAACGACCAAATCCGTAATAGTACTAGGTTCAACTACGTCTTCATAAAGACTTGCCACAAAAATCAATTCATAAACACTGGTAATGGCATTTGGAAATGCTGAACCTGATTGGCATTCGATTTCTAAATCCACTTTCATATCTGATTTAATATGACACAATTGCTGTTCAGCAGATTGTACTTCTACTGCTGAAGGTATCGAAAACAGCTCCGTATGGTTAAGAAATCCAGATTGATCTTGTTCTCCGGTTATTCCAAGGTAAATGTATGATGTTGATTCAGTGGCTCCAAGGCTCGCCCAATCTTTGTCATCTCTTGATACCTCGGTAAACTGGTTTTCTGATTCTGGTTTATTATCAAACCCTACAATCGATAAAGTTATTGGTGCAGTTGTAGCATTAAAGATATGTAGTGTAGGCATCACGTATCTACCTTCCGTCCCTTCTGCAATGTTTGTGTTAATAGTAAAGCTTGCACACGTTGGAATATCTACATCAATAATGGTCGTTAATATTTCTCCAGTTAGAGTTACCTCTGACGTATCAGCAGAAACGCTAACTGCCATTGTGCTGAATAATAATGTTAAAGCAAGTAATAATGTAAGCATCTTTTTCATAAATTTATTCTCCTTCTTTCACAGATAAGTTAACTTTAGCTCCTACCAAACTGATAGGTTCCTCGTCTAATGTGTAGTAATAAAAATAGGCAATACAGTCATACTCACCAACTGATGGTATTTCTAATAGCTTGCCATAATCAATAGTATCTTCCGGTCTAAGTACTGGACTTGTATAGTATATATCACCACTGTTTTCATCCATTACCGAAACTTGCAACAACTTATTCTCATACTTATTCTTCAAAGATAGAAAAACAAAGCCTTCACTATCTGGTTCAAGAGATGATGCAATACGAGCATTTAACATATTCTCATCAACTTCCATTTGAAGTCTTTCTCTCTCTGTATCAATATCTAGGCCATCCATTTCAATAGTTTCAGAATCAATGGTCTTATTGATTCCTGGTATCTTTGATATAGTCTCAGTTATTGGATTACTACCTTTTGATGTCAAAAACACTATACTGATACATAAAACAAGCAATATCAAAATAAGTAATAGAATCTTTTTTTTCTTTTTTTTCTTAGTCTCCATAGTCTTCCTTTCATTCATCCACAATCTTCATATACAATCCTCCTCTTCAAAATAATTAGTAGGTGGTTCTCGCACCCTATTTAGCTTCATCTCTTCTTTCACTATACAAAGATCTTCATTGAAATCTTTTTCGTTTGGTTTATGACGAAGGATCTTATAGGTTTCTCCATACTTCTTATGAATCTTTTGACATGCCAAATGCCCTGCCTGGTCATTATCCAAACAGAGCATTATTGAATTAATACTGCTATTTGATTCTAAAAATCTCTCCAAGCTTTTGTCCGTTACCCCACCTAAAGAGATTAAATGGTGTTCAAATTCATTATTGTCATATAGCTTAAGTAATGTCAGATAGCTCATCATATCAATAGGTGATTCAAATACACACACCGTATCACTTAATCCTTGATAGTAAAATGACCATGACTTATCTGAATTTTTCGCATCACCTTTAAAAGATTCTCCAACGGTCCTTGTGCTTCGAAGACTTGCATAAGCAGGTTCTTGTTGATCATTGTATCCAACAAAAACACAATTACGGTTTCTATCCTCATACAGCATTTTCTTATTTACAAATTCTGAAACTATGTCTTTGTCGAGTCTCCTGCTTTTTATAAGATAAGCAAATAGATGTTTATAAGTATCATTCTTTTCCGGCAATACTAGCTTTCCTTTAACCTTTGTATCAATAACTTTAGGTGCTTCAAGAAGTTCATCATGGGTAATGCCTAATAACTCATTAACTGCATCTACCCATGTTTTGCCTTCAAACTCCATAACAAATTGGATTGCTCCACCACCTTTGTTCTGGGAGAACCAATTCCACTTTAATCCATCCGTGCTGATAAAGAGACCTCCATACCCAGGTATTTTATATGAGTTGTTAGAGATTTTCTTCAACTCGTACCCTCTAGCTTTTGCATAAGCAATAATATTAGTGTTATTAGCTCTTTCAATTTGTTGATTTGAAAATTTTCTTTAACTTGTCATCATTCTTTCACCACCTATACAACATCATCCACATCTCCAAAATTAATCGTACTAACATCTCCGTCATATTTTCCCATTACCCGCTTTAAGACTTCGATCTTTTCATGATTAAACTCAGTCAAATCAAGCTCATCATGTTGCAAAAGAAAAGACTTCATTCCATGTTCTAGAATAAAGTCTTGGGCCACTTGCTTATCTTCACCAGTTACTCCTAATATCCAACTTGCTGTTACAAAGTTATTTTCTCGCGTTGTCATTATTAGTCCTTTACTCATGTATTTCACCTCCTATATTTCCATTTCTTCATCAATGGATGAATCATCTTTATGAAGCTCAGGACTTTCAGGTTGATCATGCTCTTCTGTCATACTAATTGGTTTATAGTTCGCCAAATCCATTGACTTACTTGGAAGCATACCGTTTTCTGCCATAGAACTAAAGCAATATCCACCCACAATAATATGATCAATCACATTAATATCTAGGGGCTTAAAGATATTGACAATCCGCTGTGTTAATTCAATATCTTCTTTCGAGGCACTTGTGGTGCCACCGGGATGATTATGCGCCATTAAAATATTGCTACAATCATTGGCCAATGCCATTTTAAGAATATCTCTTGGATAGACCACCGACATATTTATGCTACCTTCTGAAATAGTTTTTGTTTCAATAATGCAATTACTATTATCAAGAAAAGCTACAAGCACGCGTTCCTTATCTTTCATCCCATTAAGCAATGAAGTAAAATAGCGTCCTGCTTCTTTTGGTGATGTGAATTTGATCCGCTCATTCTCTTGGCTCATTTTCAAAACATTGTAAGATGATATGAATTCTTTTAACTTGCCGATTTTTTCTAATTGTCTATCATTAGGTTCAACAACTAAAGGATGCTCTAAGATATTAAAAGGGTTGTTGTCTTTGGCGTAGTTTTTGATTTTATTAATAGGGATACCTGTCAGTTTATTCAAACTGGCGAAAAAGGTATCCGTATATATCTCTTTAGTTAACCTCTCCCTCAGCTCCTTCTCTCATCGCGATTTCTTGTTCTTTTGTTTCTATAACAACTTTTAATGCAGCAATACTTTCTTTCTCAATATCAGTGATTTCTAATTCTTCAAACTCATTCAAAAAGTCTTTTAAGCCTTTGGTTTTCACTGTTTCAACTACAAGTTTTTCTGAATCTTCTTGAAGTTCAAGAATCTGACACATCAGCTCAATCACTCGATCTTGTTCTGTTTTTTCATCTAATTCTGTTCTAATTATTTCACCCCCTTTTACATCTCTAAATCGTCATCTTCTAAATAATCAGGTTCAATTTCATGTCCATCTTCATCAAATCTTACACCCCCAGCTTCAGACAACATTTCCGAAGCATAGTTGGCCTTATAGGGGATGTGCCCTTGAGCTAAAATATTTTTTAACCATTGTCCAAGAAATTCGTCCAACTCTTTTGCCAAATAGTCATCAACTAACTCATCCTCTTTGTAAGCTGTATGATAAATCCCCATGTTATCTTGTTGAAAGGTAGCCGCTCGTAAAGTTTCATTATCATGATCTACAATCAGCTCCATATCAGGGTCTGCCATAAGATCTCCATTTTGCTCATAGTAGTGGGATAAAGATATTCTGTTATTCCATATCTTTTCAATAACAAGATCCATGAACCCAGGTGCCCTCAACTTCATATAATTGAATCTTTCTGTAAGTATGCCTTCTGCAACTTTTTTTAACTTCAAGTAATTTTCGTGCAATAAATTAGAGCCACCAGTTGATGACTCTTGCTTTTCTTCCATATTTACTTTTATATTCTTATCAGCCAAGCATCTCATCTCCTTCTTCTTCATCCATGTCTATAGGTTCTTGTTGTTTTTGAAAATACATTTCAAGCGCTTTCTCAATGATGTTTTCAATATCTTTTTGTTTTTGACTAGGACTAAAAAATCTACTAATTATCTTCGGCTTAAGCTTGATAGGTTTTTGCTTATTATGATCTTTCATTGCCTCACCTGTAATAATAGCTTTTGCCGTCTTCCAATTGAGCTTTCCTTCGTCTTCAAAATTTCTTATCATTGAAGCTTTTTTCATATCCACTTTGAAGGTATCCTCTGAAACAATAGCGTCAATCATTTCTTGATTCTCTGTCGATAAATAAGAAAGGTCGACTCCGGCTCGCATTGCGATTTTGCCTTCGTCGACCTGTTGTTTAAGTGGCTCAGTTAATTTACTAATCCTTAAATATCTAGCTATTGAGTTTCTTGAAAGATTAAATTCATCACCTATTTGAACTCTTGAGTCCAACTTTTGCCCCAATGGGGCAGAAGTTGATTTTGTAGCTAGATTAGGTGCTTTAGATAGTTTTTCAATTTCTCCTAATAAATCTGTTCTAACTCCCTGACTCTTAATTGCATCATGTCTCGTTGCAATAACAGTTGCCCTTTCTGAATGCGCTAAATCTGAGAACGATCTTTGCATTAAATTCGTTTCAGTAACAATCAGAATGGCTTCTTCTTTAGTTAATCCATCTTTTATTACTGTCGGAATACTTTCTAGTCCAGCTTCCTTAGCCGCATTAGCTCTGTTATGCCCTGAGAGAATTTCAAACTTCAGACCTTTTTTCTGTACGACAATCGGCACAATTACACCATAATTCCTAATGCTTTCCACCATGTCATTGAACCGTTCTCCCTCATAGAGCTTAAAAGGATGATTATGAAAAGGCACCAACTGCTCTAACTTTAACTCGGTTGCTCCATCCATTTTATCCGGCGGTGACTCGCTAAAGTCATCACCAAATATTGAGGCAAAACTCTCCGTTTTCTTTGTAGTACTTTTATCCATTTGTTATCAACTCCTTTGTAAATTCTTGATAAGCAATTGCTGCTTTATTAGTTGGCATGTACTCCATAATGCTTTTACTTTGTAAGTTTGCTTCACCTACTTTTACAGATTTTGGAATCTTAGTTTTAAAAACTCTTATATGCTCACCATAAGAATTTTCAATCATATCCATCATGTCTTTGGCTAGGTTGGTTCTTTCATCAAACATGGTCAATAGAATACCTTCAAAGGTTATGGCAGAATTGATTCGCTTCTTAACTTTAAAAATTGTTTTTAATAACAATTCCAAACCTTTAACTGATAGATATTCTGGTGTAGCTGGTATCAAAACACTGTCACATGCTGCTAATACGTTTAATGTCATTAGACCCAATGAAGGCATACAATCTAATAAGACATAATCATAAT
>JAQICP010000078.1 GCA_027858555.1 Vallitaleaceae bacterium | reverse complement strand
GTTGGTATTGTGTGAATATATCAGATAGCATTTCTGCAATTTTCTTTTGTGTTACGGCCTCTTGGTGATAGCAGCAAACTTTCTTACTAAAGCGTTTTTTAAGTATTTCTTTATCTGTTTGCATTATAAATGTATAATTTCATTCCACGATGTAAATGAGTCAAATGGAAAATGTGGTATATCCATTTCAATTACTCTTGTTTTGTTGTTCCAGTAGTTAAACTGGTTATCGGCTATAAATATCAAATCATTTTTCCCGATAACCGCTACATCAAATGTTAGTGCATCTATCTTACTTGACTCTACTGCGTCTTTAATAGCCGCCAATTCATCTTTTTGATTTTGCGTATTTCTGTTCGATAGGTTTTCTTGATGTGTCTCCATTAAATCGCGACCACCAAACATGCGCATGCTGAATTTCTTTCTATTTCTATCATCCCATGAATGTAGGGTATTGTTAAAAATTGCGGTAGGAATACCTTCCGTATCGTGTATAGGATTCTGTGTGCCGTTAATAGCAATTGATTTGGCAAATTTAATATGCAAGCTAGACAATACTTTTGAAGCAGCCCAAACGCCTAGAGACCATGCTAATAAATAAACCTCATTATATTTGCTTAGTTCTTCTTCAAGTGAAGTAATTGGATTATAATCAGACAACATGCAAATATCAAAGTCGCCTAATGCTAGGTGAGCAATAGCATGCTCATCCATTCCCCATCCATTAAAGAACAGTATGCAGTTTGTATTGTTTTGTTTATTTATCCAGTTAGCCTTCATTATTTTAGTATCTCTTTTATTGGTAACAAATCCTCCATTTTCATATCAGTATTTAAGGAAAAACGTAATCGTGCAGTTCCCTGAGGTACAGTTGGGTAGCGAATTGGCAACACATTGTAGCCATTTACCTCTAGTAACTGTGATGCAGCAATTGCATCCTTGTTTTCTCCAATGATAAAAGGAATAATATGACTTTCAGATTTTACACCTATTAGCGTAGCGAACTCCTTGCTTAGGGCAGACAGTTTTTCTCTTCTGTAGTGAAAGTCTGGTAATAGTTTAAATAGATAAGCTGTCCATGCTAAATTGATAGGAGGCAGGGCTGTAGTGAAAATCAAACTACGCGAATAGTTCACCAAGTATTGTTTATACACCTCACTACAAACAACATATGCACCAACTGAAGCCAAGGCTTTCCCAAAGGTGCCTACAATAAAATCGACCTCTTTTGTTACATGTGCTTCTTCTACTAAACCTAAGCCATTTTTTCCTCTAACACCTACTGCATGTGCTTCGTCGATATACAAGAAGCATTTGTATTTCTTTTTGAGTGCTACTAGTTGATGTAAATCGACTAAATCACCGTCCATGCTAAAGATGCTTTCACTCACAATAAATACCTGTTCGAAATTGTCTCGATACTTTTTAAGTATATTTTCAAGGTGTGTATAGTCTAAATGTTTGTAGCGTTTTACAGTAGCAGCACTTAATTGAATACCGTCAATAATGCTTGCATGAACAAATTTATCGGCAATGATTAAATCATTTTTTCCTGCAATAGCTGGTAATATACCGATATTAGCATGATAACCACTATTGAATAAAAGGCAGGCTTCTGCTTGATAGGATGAGGCTACTAGATGCTCTAAAGTGCTGTGATCTGATGAGTTCCCACTTAGTAGTCGAGAGGAGCTAGCACTCATTTTGTATTTTCTTCTGCTTACGTCCTCTAAAAAATCATTATATAAATGTATGTCTTTGTTTAAGCTTAAATAATCATTGGAACAGATATCAAGTAACTGGTCTGAGTTTGCTGGTAGAGATCGGTAGTTCCCTTCTTTTTTAAGCGTAGCTAAGGTTTCGATATATCTATTTTTCATATACTTGCTTTATTGTTGTAATGATAGCTGTTGTTAGCTTACTTAGTTCATCGTCAGAGATGATATAAGGTGGCATTGTGTAGACCATTTTACCAAAAGGTCGCATCCAAATCCCTTGATTTACAAATTCTTGCGTAATACTTGCCATATCTACTGGTTCTTTCATTTCGATAACGCCAATAGCACCTAATACTCGTACCTCTTTTACAGCAGGATGGGAGCTTAGTATAGATAGTTTTTGCGTCAAATGCTTTTCAATGCGCTTGATATTCTCTTGCCAATTATTTTTAAGTAAGAGCTGTATGCTTGCTAATGCAACGGCACAAGCCATTGGGTTTCCCATAAAAGTAGGACCGTGCATAAATGCATTTGGAGCGTTTTCAGAAATAGTACGAGCAATTTTTGAAGTGCAAAAAGTGGCAGCAAATGACATATATCCTCCTGTTATAGCTTTCCCAATACAC
>JAQICP010000050.1 GCA_027858555.1 Vallitaleaceae bacterium | reverse complement strand
ATTCTAAAACGCTTTTAAGGTCTTCTTTGCTAAAAGATTTATTGTTATAGGCAAGTACAATGGTGCCGCCAACTTTAAGTGTTGATATCCAATCTAGCAATGACTCATCAATGACATCGAGGACACTGGACCTTTTACCAGAATCTTCGCCTTGATGTTGTACGCCGTAAGGTAGATCGGCAACGATAACATTGAATTTCTTTTTACCAAAGTAGGTGACTGCGTATTTGCCTTCACCTAAAACAAATTGGATTGATCTTGTATCTTTTGCCTTATAATGCTCATTGGTAATAGATGTATCAACAGTGGTTTTAAGCGCTCTTTTTTTGCCCAGTATCTCATAGCTGGTCTTAGTCATGCTATATTTTCGAGTAGCATGCTTGAAGTAGCGTTTCAAAAAGTTCTCTATCTCCAAGTGGTAATCTTTTTCGATGTCAATGCCTGCTGAATGATAACCTTTTACAAGGGCCTTAAACATGGTCGTGCCTTTACCACACATTGGGTCTAAGATGGCAAGGGGTTCACTGTATTGTTCCCGGAAAGTGCTTGAAAAAACACCTACATTAATCATTAAATCAGTGAATAGTTCATTGGTTTTGCCTTTGTATTTTAGAATGTTGTCAATATCATTACTAAAATAAGTGGCATATTTTTCCATGATTGGCTGCAAAGTGTGATTATCATTAATCTCATAAATTGCTAATAAGGATGAATGCATATATATTTTGGCTAGTAGGAAATCGCTCAGGTCATCTGATGTAAAACATAACAATTCAAGACCACCATATTGTTCATAGCACACATCTTTGATTAGTTGCTTATTGCTTGATGTGATAACCAACAGTTCACTAATTGCCAGTGATTTTATTGATTCGTAATAACGTTGATTCGCATGTGGATATAATTGTATACCGTATTTCATAGTTACTCCTTTGATTTTGCTAATAATATGTATTATCTACAGTATAATTGATTTACCTTGTAACGTAAATAAGTTTCATATATAATTAGGACAAGATACTATTGTTTACCTAAATGGAGGCGCGTTATGACAGAAATTTTCAACGAACAACTTGTTAAAAGAATTCCCAAGTCCAGTGATTATGTTAAAAAGGGTGTGTACATTTCCATAGCCTTATTGATAATATTTATTTCTATGCTATCTACTTTTCTCTTCTTTTTCATAATAATCATTGTGTTATTAGAAGTTGCAGTAATCACTTTTCTTTTCCACAGAATGAATCTTGAGTATGAATACATCGTTACAAACAGCGAGTTAGATGTGGATAAGATTATTAATATGCGTAAACGCAAACACTTATTTACAGTTGATATTAAGAGCATTATTGTTATGACTAAGTACAATAATATGAATGAAAGCACTGAGTTTAGGTCTTATGATAAGCAGATCGATGTATCAAGCGGTCAGATTACGGATGACACCTATGCGTTTATGGTTATTATGAATAAGAAACGAACCATGGTTATTTTTCAACCTAATGAACTTGTATTAAAATCCATGCGCATATATATGGCAGGAAAATTACTCAAATCATAGCCTGATTGGTTAGTCTATTGATAGATTGATTTGTATAGGATATGTTATTTTTTAGATATTTGTGGATAGAGGTGCTTAAATGCGCAAGATTAATACTGAAAGCCTTAAACCAGGTATGATCAACGGGAGACCAATTTTCACTCAAAACGGTATCGTTCTATTCAACACAGGTACTGTTTTAACGCAGGGTTTTATTGATAAAATAATAGCTGCACAAATAGACTTTATATACATTTCGGATGAGATTTCAGAAGGCATTGAGTCCACTGAGATTATTTCTGATGAAATGACTAGCGTAACCAAAAAAGTGATTTTTGATTCCCTTAATCGATTTAAATCCGGTCATCTGTCTGGTAATATTAAATTGATCAATAGCGTTGAAGCTATAATTACAGAAGTCATCAATAACCCAAGGGTCATGATTAGTTTACAAGAGATGCGAAATAAAGAGGAATATATGTATATGCATGCTTTAAACGTATGCATTGTTTCTTGTATTATAGGCAAGCGTATGGAATATTCAGACAAGCAGATGCGATTAGTTGCCCTCGGTGCTTTGCTACACGATGTTGGTAAGGTTCAGATAGATTTTGATTGTACCAGGTATAGGGACGACTATACAGAAGAAGAATTTGAGATCTATAGTGAGCATTGCAAAATTGGTGAAGAGATGATTCTTAATATGAGAGAGATCAATTCTGTTGTAGCTTCTGTTGCGAGACAACATCATGAGCAATATGACGGTAGTGGTTTTCCATATAAACTAAAAGGTGATTCTATTAATGAATTATCTAGAATCGTTAGCATTGCCAATGAATATGACAACCTACTGTATAATATGCCAAAAGGCGAGGAACTTAAGCATTATGAGATTATTGAAATAATAACTGCCAAGGCTTTTACAGCTTTTGATCCTTCCCTTATCAGAGTATTCAGGTCTTCTATCTCACCATATCCTATCGGTAGCGGTGTACAATTAAATGATGGCAGAGTAGGTATAGTCGCCAAAATAAACGAGGCATTTCCCACTAGACCCCTTATTAGAATTATTGATTCGGATAATAAAACTATTATTGAGGAGATCGATTTGTCTAAGTCCATTTCACTAATGATCGCCAATGAGAAAGATGTTGACAAATAATTACAATTTTGGTAAACTCACTAACATTATAGAAAAAGCGATAATATTAACCATAGAGTAGTAAGTGAATTGAAAGAGAGGCATAATATGCATAAGATTGTCAAAGAAGGCATAACATTCGATGATGTATTGTTGATTCCAGCCAAATCGAAAGTTCTACCTAAAGAAGTTGATGTATCAACCAGATTGACGAAAACCATACGACTCAGTATTCCATTTATAAGCGCGAGTATGGATACAGTGACAGAATCTCGTATGGCAATTGCCATGGCTCGCCAAGGCGGCATCGGTGTCATACATAAAAACATGTCAATTGAACAGCAAGCTGTTGAAGTTGATAAAGTCAAACGTTCTGAAAATGGGGTCATAACTGATCCATTCTATCTAAGTCCTGATCATTATGTCTATGAAGCTAATGAGCTGATGGCGAAATACCGTATCTCGGGTGTTCCAATCATTCAAAAAAATTCAAAAAAACTTGTAGGTATATTGACAAATAGAGACTTGCGTTTTGAAACAGACTTCAACAAAAGAATTGAAGAAGTTATGACAACTGAGAATCTAATTACAGCAGCGGTGGGGACAACACTTGATGAAGCTAAAGAAATACTCGGCAAACATCGCATAGAGAAACTACCGATTGTTGATAATCAAGGTAATCTAGTAGGTTTGATTACGATTAAAGATATAGAAAAAGCAATCCGTTATCCAGAGTCAACTAAGGATAGTCAAGGTCGTCTTCAAGTTGCAGCAGCAGTTGGTATTACTGGCGATATGTTAATACGTGTAAAAGCGCTTGTGGAAGCAAAAGTGGATGCAGTAGTTCTTGATACGGCTCATGGCCATTCAACCTATGTAGCAGAAGCTATTAAAAAAATAAAGTTTGAATACCCAGAGATACAGATTATTGCTGGCAATGTGGCGACGGGTGAAGCAACAAGAGATCTTATTGAGGCAGGCGCTGATTGTATAAAAGTTGGTATTGGGCCAGGTTCCATATGTACAACAAGAGTTGTCTCTGGTGTTGGGGTACCACAAATTACAGCTATATATGACTGTGCCCAGGCTGCAAAAGCATATGATATTCCAGTTATCGCAGATGGTGGTATTAAGTATTCTGGCGATGTGGTAAAAGCGATAGCAGCAGGTGGGTCAGTATGTATGATGGGTTCCATGCTTGCAGGTTGTGATGAAAGCCCTGGTGATACTGAATTATATCAAGGCAGAAAATACAAAGTATATCGCGGCATGGGTTCAGTCGGTGCTATGGAAAAAGGCTCTAAGGATCGTTATTTCCAAGATGATGCCAAGAAACTTGTACCTGAAGGCGTTGAAGGACGCGTGCCTTTTAAGGGACCTCTTGAAGATACCTTGTTCCAACTTATTGGCGGACTTAGATCCGGCATGGGTTATTGTGGAGCTGCCACAATTGATGATTTAATTAAAGATGGTCAGTTCATGAAGATAACAGCAGCATCACTTAAGGAAAGTCATCCTCATGATATTCAAATTACAAAAGAAGCGCCTAATTACAGCGTTGGTCAATAAATAGAATAACATGCAACGATAGAGGGAATGTCACACACTACTTAGGTAGAGGGTGGCTTCCTTTTTTAAACTGGAGGTACACTTTGTTCGACAGTCTAGGAAGTCCCTATTAAAGACAAGGGACTTCCCATTGCAAACAATTTCTCTACGAGAAAACGTGTACTGGAGATACACTTTGTTCGAATAAGATGGTTCTTTCCTCGTTTGTTTAGTATAATGGAGTTATTGTATTATGTGAAAGGATACATCATGGTTCCTATATTGTACGAAGACTTAGAGTTAATAGTTGTTATAAAACCTGCTGGCATGCCTTCTCAAAAAGACAGATCTATGTCAATGGACTTAATGACGACTGTTGAGCGATATCTAATTAAGACACATCAAGAAACGACGCCTTATGTTGGGATTGTACATCGTCTAGATAGACCTGTCGGTGGCATCATGGTACTCGCTAAAAATAAAAAAGCCAGTAGTCATCTAAGCCGGCAGCTTCAAAATAAAAGTTTTGAAAAAACTTACATAGCCCTCATTCAAGGACAAGTAGAACATGATCAGGGTCACTTGGTGGATTATATAGTTAAAAATCACAAGAATGTCTCAGCTGTAGTTGATAAACAGCATCATCAGAGTAAAGAGGCCATTCTTGATTATCAGGTCATTAAAAAGATGAGCTTTGAAAACCAGCTAATGAGTTTAGTGACTATTCAGTTAAAGACTGGTAGACATCATCAGATCAGGGTTCAAATGGCATATCATAATATGCCAATATGGGGTGATACTAAATATAATCCGGCATTTATGAAAAAAGACGGATGGTTTCAGATTGCCCTGTTTTCCACTAGGTTGGCTTTTGTGCATCCGATAACTGGCAAGTTAATGGTATTTCATGCAATGCCTGATTATTTCCCCGTGGATATAAGCGACACCCAATTGCCAAATTGACTTAGATACATTACAATGGTAATTAAGAATATACCTAAAATATCGATTTTCAGGGGTATATTTTTTAGATAATGGCATCAATAGATATAAAGTATGTACACATAAAATATATGATGAGAAGCAGTGGTGATAAACAGATGATAAAATCATTCCGATTTAAAGTTGAGACTATATATTCTAAAAGAAGAACCATTGAGATAAGCATACAAGGACCGGATATTGTACTACTTCGAGTACCGCTTCGAACATCAGCTAAGAAAATCAACCGTGTGATTGAACAAAAACATGATTGGATTACAAAGCATATAGATAGTTATAATCAAAAGATAGTTGATATACCAAAGCTTTTAACTGATCAACATAGTGAATGGCTGTTCATGGATAAGGTGTATTATTTGGATATAATTGAAGACGCTTTATATAAACGCCCAATTGTCGAATTCACAGATCAATCCATAGTAGTTTGGACTAATTCAAAAGACAGACCTAAACTCAAACATATTCTGATTGATAAGTATAAAAAGGAATTGCGTCGATATATAGAAGGACGGATATTATATTACGCTTCCTCTATAAAAAAACATCCCAAGGCGATCCGTATAAAAAGTCAAAGGACATTATGGGGCAGTTGTAGTAGTAAGATGAACTTGAATTTCAACTGTGTTGTTTCGTTTGCACCAAAAAAGGTGATTGATTACCTTGTTGTTCATGAGATGGCACATTTGACCCATATGAATCATTCTAAGCATTTTTGGCGATTGGTGGCAATAAACATGCCGGATTATAAGGAACAACAACGCTGGTTGAAAGAACATAATTATCTTCTCAAAATAAATTAAGCAGGAGTACCTCCATGAAAAACTATGTTAAAGTGCTATTAATTGTTATCATAAGTGGGATATTTCAGCTCTCTATTTTCTCAAGCGTGATTGTTGTTGAAGATAAGGTGGGTGCTAATATGCTCATACCTATTGAAGCAACTAACGTTGTTGTGAGTGACGCTCAGATTAATTATTCTATAGACAAGCCAAAGTCCGTAAAGAAAGATGAAACCAATGTAGATGAATATAAAGGGAAAGCAGTTATAGATGCTGAATATGAGCTTACCAATGTTGGCGAGGAAACAACGCATGTCATCTTGGCATTACCAGTCAATGCACTAGATGATATATTAGAAATATCAATTGAGATAGAAATATATGAAGCGGTGGATATAGAAGTAGATAGGCTGACCAGTATTCATACAGATGGGTTAGCTTTGAATGGTGAATACAATGTCACGAAAGAACAGATCATCAGTCGAATACTGAGTTCTAAAAATGATGGTGTAAGTAACTATATTACTGGTATTTGGGAAAGGGTGTATATCGTTGAATTTGATATTGAAGCGGGTGAAACCACCCATTTCAACCTAACCTATGAAGAAGTATCAGGTGCTTCGAGAAGAGGCAATAATGCAGTAAGCTCTGTTATGTGGGAGCCTGAATTTTATTATTACTTTGAGTATATGAAATATTTTGGGGATGTTGAATCTATGACGATTACATTGCATTTGCCTAATTCTTTTATAATAGAGAATAGTTCATATGAGTCATACGATATATTAGCTCCAGATGTCTATCAGATAATGATAGAAGGATTACCAGAATATAATCTGATATTCACAGTTCACAATCCTGCTAATGCGCCAGTAGACACAGGTGTTGTTGGCATGATGGGGCTGGTCGTCAAACTACTCATTGTATCGGGTGCTATAATTGGTGTACTGATACTATTTGTATTGTTTAATATATTCATACTACCGATAGTGAAAAAGAACCTCGAAAATAAAAAAATTGAAAAGTTTAAGAGTAGGATTACAGCAGAAGATGATAGTGAACCTATCCCGAGTGAAAGTATAACGGACTTAGATGGTGAATATGAAGAGGAAAGCAAGGATATGGATCAAGATGTCGAAGGCCACAGTACGGATGCTTTAGAATCTGTGGATGACATCATATTGGATGAGGCAGATGATACCCAAACTGCAGAATCAGAGAATGAAGAAGATAATGTAAAAGGGGTAGCTAGTTCAGCTATTGAAGTGATGGATGAGCATCTGGAAAATGCTCGAAAACTAGATAGCCAAAACAAGAAGACAGATGTTGATATAGTTGATACAATCAAATCAACTGAAAAAGCACCACTACAGGTAAAAATAGCACAGTTTTTTGCAGGCATTGTGAGTCGCCTGAAATCGCCTAAAAGGCTGAAACCAATACTTACTGAGAAAAGTCTTGATCATAGTCTTCGAAATGCATTGGATGAAGACCTGAATGATATTATTAATTATAAAGATGATTCAAAAGTATCCCCGCCTGTGGAGGAAAAACAAGAAGACACAGAGACTATAGATGCCATTGAAGATATAGTAGACGCTGGGGATGAAGAGGACTTAGAAGACTTAGATGATGCAAAAGAAGAAGATGTAAAAGAAGAAGATGTAAAAGATGAAGAAGCGTTGAGTGTAGATACAGTTGAAAAAACAGAAGAAGCAGAAGCGGAGGTTAAAGCAGCACTGGAAGTGGAAGAAGATGCAGAGCCTGAAATAGAAGCTGAACCAGAAGCTGAAATAGAAGTTGAAGCTGAACCAGAAGCTGAAGAAGAACCAGAAGAAACAGCTGAAGCAGAAGAAACAGAAACAGAAGAAGAAGCAGTGGCAGAAGCAAC
>JAQICP010000008.1 GCA_027858555.1 Vallitaleaceae bacterium | reverse complement strand
ATATAAGTGAGAATAAGTGTTCAATGTTGTCTACACTTTTTAATGACCAAGTCTTTCTGCTATAGCAACTGGTGTAAACCCTAATTCAATCAAATGACTACAATGGCTATGTCTAAGATCATGTAACCTAATTTTCTTGACGCCACTTAATTTAACGCCTCGTTTCATTTCATTCGTTAGAAAACCTTTCGTGAATCTAAAGATTCGTTCTCCTTCTCGCAAATCAAATAATCGTGGTAAATAATCTTCATAATCGTCTGTCAAAAAAGCCGGTATACTAATAACTCTTCGACTCTTTGGTGTCTTAGGTTCAGTAATCACATCTCTTTTATCAAACCTTTGATAGGACTTGGTTACTGAAATAGTATTATTAATTGTATCTACATCAGAAGTTGTAAGAGCCATCAATTCTCCGATCCTCATTCCAGTCCAATAAAGTGTCATAAAAGCAATATAAGATTCTTGTTTATCCATAACCTGATCAATAAATACATCAAATTCCTCTTTTGTCCAAAACTCCATATCCTCTGCATTGGCCTTTCCCATACTTCCTGCCCTACGGCAAGGATTACTTTTAAGGTCGTAAAACCTGACTGCATGATTGAGGATTGCACTTAATTGGTTATTAATTGTCTTCAGGTATGTATCTGCATATCCCTTTCCAATCAATTCATTTTGCCACTTTCTAATATGATTAGCCTTTATGTCACCAACTCTCATATTCTTAAAATATGGAAGTATCTTTAATTCAATCATTCCCTTTTTTGATCTCATTGTATGTTCTTTAAGCCTTGTTTCTACATCATCGTAATAGACTTGAATGAAATCACCAAAGTTCATTGTAAAATCAGCTTGTTTCTGGGCAAGATAACTTCTGCCCCATTCTTCTGCTTCCCTTTTTGTTTTGAATCCGCGCTTTGTCGATCTCTTTCTATTTCCTTGCCAGTCTTGATATGAGTAATCAACTAACCAATTACCTGTTTTAGAATCTTTTTTCGCTTTCAAAATTCCACCTCCTTATGCACTAAGTCCATAATATTTTTCATTAAAATATTTAATAGGCAGTTTACCAGCGATGACGATAAACCCTTTTTTTGATAAATCTTTATTTAGGCCTCTAATAATCCTATAACTTGTTCCCAAGCTAACTCCTAGCAATTCTGATACGTCTTCTGCTGTATAATAAATTCTTTTAATATCGCTCATAGTCAATCTCCTTTACTTTACTATTTTCCATTTAATAATTACCCAATCCAATATCGATATTGTTTCTAATATTTATATTATGCTCATTGATAAAAAGAAACAATATTTCATCCATTTTAATTTTTATTGCTACTATTTCTTTTTTCACCCTACCTCCTTAAAAAAGGTATCTGTCTTTTTCTCTTCAAAAAAACGTTTGATATCTTGACTTTTACCGGTAAGCCTGCACTGTGGTAGTGACTCGATTACCTGAAGATGATACTTACTGCCTTTTGAGGCTCTTGCATCAAGTATTGTAATAACACCACTATCCGTTTCAGTCCTTATCAACCTTCCAGCACCTTGTCTTAACTTAATCAACATCTTTGGTATAACAATTGCTTCAATGTAATCCTCCATCGATGCATACATTGTTCTTTCATATTCACTAATCGGATCTGGTATAGGAAAAGGTAATTTAACAATGATCAAATGTGACAATAAATCACCAGGTATGTTCATTCCTTCCCAAGCACTTCCTGTTGCAAAAAAGACACCTTTTCTAGTTTTCTTAAATTCAATCACAGCATCCTTTTTACCACGTTTCATTTGCACCAGTTCATAATCCTTCAACCTTGGTTTGAGTTGCTCAAATACGACCTTTAAGGGCTTGTAGGAAGTGAATAAAACCATTGCATGACCATTCGATACCTTTATCAATTCCTCAATTCTGTTAGTGATGTTTATCAAATAGTTCTTATCTATATAACTTGGATAAGGTAGTTTATCCGGTATATGTAACAAACAATTGTCTTTGTGATTAAATGGGGATTCTTTCCTTACTTGATTGATTCGGCTTAATAATGTCACTTGCATTCCAAGTTCTTTTTTAATGTATTCAAAATCATTGTTTACTGCTAATGTTCCAGATGTTAATATCTTTGAATCATTGGCTTGCCATAAATCTAGACCTAATTCCTTGCTTAATGTAATTGGTATTGACGCTAGAATACACTGCCCTTTTAAAAATGGTTGTTCAAGCCAGTAAATAATACCCCAATCTTGAAACACATATAAGTCTTTAATCCATCGCCTAATTTCGGACAAATACCTTTTATCTTCAGTCTTTGCATAACGCAATAGCTCTTGAAGGTTTGAAATTATTCTACTTAAGTACAATCTCCCAATGGATGATAAGACTGTTTCAAATTTTTCTGTTTCATCTCGATCAATATGTTTTGGTATATTATTAATCAACTCTCCAAATAACTTATTAGAATACTTTATGACTTCTTCTGATATAGCCTTTAGCTGTATTGCTTCTTTTGTTTTAAGCTTTTTAGGTATTGCTTTCATTGCTAAAGTATATAACTCTCTTTGACTGACAGTAACGCCATACATTTGTCTGGCAGCATCTATGATTTTATGAGCCTCATCTATGATCACCGTATTATGTTCTGGCAATAATGGAGATAAATTTCGTTTCCTTCTAATAACATCAGCGAGATAATAATTATGATTACATACCTGAAAATCTAAATAAGGTTTTTTAACTTGTTTCATGAAACTTTGATATCTACAGGTATTTTTCTTCAAACATACTTGACAGGAATTGTAATTAACAGATATTCTCCGACGATCATATTGGGTTACACCTTTTAGTTCATCTAAGTCAATTTCATCTTGGGTTTCTATCCTTCTTAATACTAATAGTTCATCTAACTTCTTTTTCTTTGGATCAATATTCTGAATATAATTCTTTAATCGAAGATCACAAAGATAATTATCTTTACCTTTTCTAATAACACTCGTTAATGGTTTATCTATAATACCAAATTGTAAAAGCATGTCTGATATTTCAGGTAAATAATCATTAACAATTGCTCTTTGAAGTTCTATATTCGACGTTGTAATGATGACTGGTTTACTGCTTAATTCTCTTGCATATAAATTATGAACTACGGCTGCAACAAGATAAGCATGTGTTTTACCAAGTCCTACCGGTACATCACTTAATGATATGTTAGTGTTTATCATGGTCTTATACATATGAATGGACAGATCGATTTGTTCTTCTCTAATTGAATACCCAAAGATTCTAAATACATATTCAAAAATAAATCGAATCATTTCCTCGCCATTTGTTGGATAATGACCTCCGTATATTTTGAACTGCTTTATTTTATTCTCAAATATTTCATGTTCATCCTCTGTAATTGGTTTTCTTTTATGGAATAAGTATTTACAATCACCTGTAAGATAATTAATGACTCTATATGTATATGTTTTGCCAGTGTAATTCTCAAATACAATACAATCCTTCATAAACAGGATCAAATTTGAGTCAAGAATTTTCAAGTCCTTGTTTTTCAATTTCTGTAATATTGGTTCAATATTAATATTTCTTTTCATGCTGTTCATTCTCCTCTACTTTTTAGCAACCTAGATTTAACAGCACAAATCCATAGCGAATCTTTCGATACAGATGTGTACCGTTAAATCATTTCATCATTAATTAAAAATATCTTAGGCGAACAAT
>JAQICP010000556.1 GCA_027858555.1 Vallitaleaceae bacterium | reverse complement strand
CTGAGAATTATATAGCTTCTGAAATAATTGCCTTTGGTTACCCGAAAGATAATATCAAACCGAGAGACAAAAAGAGAGTTACCGAAATAGTGTTTTATAATAAATATATGTAGGAGGATTTTATGAGCGGATATAATTCAAAACTTGTTAAAGTTGGGATATATATCGATGGTAATTACTTTTCAAATGTAAGTGATTATTATAAGTATATTCATTTTAAAAAATCGAGAATTAACATTAAAGGTTTATTTGATTATATTATTTACTTCGTTTCTCAAAAAGAAAATCTTGACTCCCATTATTGTCGAATAGTGGATGCTCATTATTTTAGAGGGAAATTCAATGCTGACGAAACAAGAGCTGTCAACAAATTGTATAGTGAACGACAATTTGAGGATATACTGATACATTCTGGCATTACAACACATTATTTGCCTATGACAAAAAATGGTGAAAAGGGTATTGATGTATGGTTTGCATTAGAAGCATATGAAGGTGCCGTTAGAAAGAATTATGACGTCATTGTACTATTGGCCGGTGATAGGGATTATGTGCCGTTAGTTAGAAAACTCAATACATTAGGTACAAGAGTAATGGTCCTTGGATGGGACTTTCAATATACTGGAATCGATGGTGAAACTCATAGTACCTATACATCATCAAATCTATTACAAGAAGTCACCTATGGCCTTCATATGGAAAAAGAGATAGCCGTAGGTCTTGGTAATAAGGATGAAGTCATATTCGATCTGTTTTTAGAAAATAAGGCTAAGAATAAGGCTAAGTTTGAAAACAGAAGTTTTCATGGTGTTGTCACATCTTTGAAAGATGGTTTTGGTTTTATAGCGCCAGATGATGGATCTGACAATCAATTTTTTCATTATGAAGGTGTTCATGATGACTTTGATTTTAATGACTTCCAAGTTAATGATAAGGTTAGTTATGAAATCGGATCATTTAATAACAAGGAATGTGCGGTTAATGTATGTATTGTGAGAAATTAAAGATATGCATAGCAATCTAGTAATCAATATTGCTAGATTGTTTTTTTAGGAGGGATTACCTTGCTGTACACAGATAGATTATTACTGTTAAGACTTAAAATCACTGATGCGGAAGCCATCTTAGAATTCTATATGCAAAACAAAGACTATTTGGAACCATATGAACCAAATAAATTACCATCTTTCTATACCCTAGATTATCATAAAAAGGCGATACAAGCTGAATTGATTAAAGAAGAGCAGGGGCGATGTATCAAATTCCTTATCTACCAAAGAAACGAACCTAATTATCTGATAGGGATGGTTACACTTAATGAGATAGTTAAAGGTTGTTTTCAATCTTGTTTCATAGGGTATAAGATTAGTAAATATCATAGCAATCAAGGGTTGATGACTGAAGCCGTAAAAGCTGTTACAGATTACGCCTTCAAACAATTAAAACTCCACAGGATAGAAGCTAACATCATGCCAAGAAATACAGTTTCTCTCAGAGTTGTTGAAAAACAAGGGTTTGTAAACGAAGGATTAAGCAAGGGCTATCTGAAAATCAATGATACCTGGGAAGACCATATTCATATGGTTCTTTTGAATCCAAATCACTAGGATTTGATATTAAATTATCTCCCATATGGTAAAAAAACATGCTCATTATCACTTAGTATAGAGTAATAAATTAATATATGATAAGGTAAAAAATCTCTTTTATTTAGGCTACTGTATATATATAATACGGTAGTGTATATATGAATCAAGATTCTGGTGGTCTAGATGATATGGATTTAAGTCCTGAAGAACTCCAACAGTTAATGGATGCTTTAAATAGTATGGATAATAATTAGACGGTTAAAAGGCTGTAGTCTAACTGCAGTCTTTTGTTTTTTATTCCAAGGGAATTAAGAGCTAAGCAGAGGTGAATATGGAAAAAGGCACACACGGTTACATCAATCGCGCTAAACTAAAATACCTGATATATATTATATTATTCATTTTTATTATTATGATTGTTTTAATTATAAAACCAATGTTGAACGAGCTAGTAGTCCAATAT
>JAQICP010000544.1 GCA_027858555.1 Vallitaleaceae bacterium | reverse complement strand
GCACCAGTGGGCTGTGCTGTATTTGCTTATGATTATTTTAATTGTGATATGCAACAAGCAGCTCATGGAAGAGCACCAGCAGTTGCAACTGGCATTAAGCACGTATTACCAGACAAGATTGTATTTACATATCAAGGTGATGGAGATTTGGCTTCAATCGGTATTGGAGAAGCTATACACGCAGCCGCAAGAAGCGAGAATATCACCGTTATATTTATCAACAATGCTGTATATGGTATGACTGGTGGACAGATGGCACCAACGACTTTGGTTGGACAGGTCACTACCACATCACCAAAGGGAAGAGATCCTAAGTTGGTCGGGTTCCCTATAAAAATAGCTGAAATGATGGCTACCATGGAAGGTGCTACTTATGTTGAAAGGGTTTCAACTCATGATGTGAAGCATATCAGACAAACCAAGAAGGCTATTAAAAGAGCATTTCAAAATCAGATCGATAATAAAGGCTTTTCATTAGTTGAAGTATTATCCACTTGTTCCACAAATTGGGGTCTTTCAGCCATTGAATCAATGGAGTGGTTAAAAGATAATATGATTCCATATTATCCACTGGGTGTTAAGAAGGAGGTTGCAGAATGATTGAAAAAGTAATTATGGCAGGTTTTGGCGGACAAGGTATTATGTCAATTGGACAGATGTTAGCATACGCAGGTATGACAGAATCAAAAGAAGTGTCATGGTTGCCTTCATATGGACCGGAGATGCGCGGTGGAACAGCTAACTGCCATGTCATTGTTTCTGATACAGAAGTTGCTTCACCAGTCGTATATGATGCCACTGCGGCACTTATTTTGAACAAACCTTCTTTATACAAGTTTGAGGATAGTGTTAAGAAAGATGGTTTCTTGCTGATTAACAGCTCCCTTATAGATGTGAAAACTGACAGAGAAGACGTTCATGCTTATTATATTCCAGCCAATGACATAGCACTGGAACTGGGTAATATTAGAATTGCCAATATGGTTATGCTAGGTGCCTATATTGCCCTATCACAAGTTGTTAAAATGGATTCAATTATTGAATCTCTGAAAAAAGTGCTAGGCAAAGCAAAAGAAAACCTGGTTGAAGTTAATGTGAAAGCATTATTAAAAGGCGCTAGCATAGTACAAGCGGCCAGCGTGGCTGTTTAAGCCGATATCTGCAGGTAATTAAATTATAGTTCATAATTATCTAGTCTTTGGGGTCACTTTGGTATATAATACAGTGTGACTTTTTAAGTTGTAATGACAAATGGTCAGGAACATTATCTGTGCATAGTAGTTATGACACATAATATAAGATTCTTAAAACAAGAATAGAATGGATATATAATGAAAAAAAATAAGATTGAACGAGTCAGAAGTTTGGAGACTATAAAAAAGACAGACAGTAGCGTTGCCTCTTTTGCACTGATACAATTCATGCTCTGGGCAAGTTGGGGTACATTTGGACAATTCTATAGTTACTTTTTATCAGATAACGGTTATTCCAGTAGCCAGATTGGGATTGCATTAACCAGTTTCATGGTAGCAGGACTTATTGGGCTATATGCGTGGGGTAGGCTGTGTGATTATAAAAGAATTATCAAACCCATATACAGACTCATGGTAATCATGGCGGCAATTGGTGCCATACTATTCTCCGTTTTTGTGGAATATCCTATTGCGATTTATGTGATTAATGGCACAATAGGATTTTCTTGGATGGCTAGAGAAGCCATAATCGATAGTTGGGCTATGGGAAGTCGTGGCATAAAAAAAGAATCCTATGGCTACATGCGCATGGGCGGATCACTGGGGTTTGCCCTAATGTGCGCTTTCTTTGGGAAGTTGCTGGATGTATACGGTTGGGATCTGATGATTTATGCTTTTGTAGTTATGTCAGGGATTGATGTGGTTTTTATTAGCCTGACAAAAGACACTTATGATGGAAAAGTGACCCATAAGATTATAAACAAAAAGGGTGCGCATATAAGTGAGTTATTGACTAATAAACCATATATGATATTATTGCTATTTGTTTTTCTGGTAGGGGTAGCGAAGTTCATGATTCTCAATTTCTATCCATTTGTTATTAAAAATGTTGGGGGTAATCAGGTTCATTTAGGCTTAGCGGCAGCACTGGCTGCATTTGTAGAAATACCGGTGTTTTTGATATCCTCAAAAGTTATTAAAAAATATAACCCAAGGGTTATATTCCTCATAGCGGCAGTATTTTATTTCATCAGAACATTCATGGATTTTGTTGCTACAGAGCCCTACCTCATCATTGGTGCGGCTGCATTCCAAGCCATGGGATTTGGGCTCATCTTATCAATGGCGAGGCAATATATAACAAGAATTGCACCGGTTAATCTTACAACTACGGCGCAGACCCTGTTTTCAGCAAGTTACTTTGGACTCTCAGGTATAGTTTCAAGTCTGCTAGGTGGCTATATTATAGATCATCAAGGTATGACCGCATTTTATATTGTGAGCTTAATATTTGTAGGCTTAGCCATACTGTTGATGCTTTACATTAATATATTCAATAAGAAGCTATTCAACATTGAAACTTCTGGTAATTAAGTTAATCCAATTTTGAACTGGAAACCGACAGAACGATCTGTCTTGTAGCCTTTGTATTCGTAGCCGTGAAGTTCAAGGATTATCTTTACAATAGCGAGCCCCAAGCCAGAACCACCAAGCGCACGACTTCTAGATTTATCTACACGATAAAAGCGGTCCCATATTTTTTCCATATCGATTCGATCTAATTGGTCATATTCGTTTTCAATAGTGAAACGTATATGATCTTTTTCATTGTAGAGATTAAGTGTGATATGGCCGTTTTCCGGTGTATAGCGAATGGCATTGGATAAAAAATTACTGAAGACCTGTTCCAGGCGGTGTTTATCAGCCAGAATACTAGGTATGGCCTGATCATGGTTATAGGTTATGGTAAGGTTCTTTTCTTCGGTAAGAATAGTAAATGCATCCACCATGGCACCTATGGTCCATGCCAGATCCACCGTACTTCTTTCAAGGCGATAAGTCACGGATTCTAGTTTAGATAATTCATTCATGTTCAGTATTAGACGATCCATCTTACGCATCTCATCTAATACAATAGACGTACAATTAAGCAGATACTCAGGATTAATATCTTTATCAAGAATTTTGTCCTGTATACGCTCGGTATACCCCCTTACAATGCCAAGTGGGGTCTTTAGCTCATGGGATGTATCAGCGATAAATACGCGTCTAACTTGTTCTACCTGTTTTTCAGTTTGAAGTTCTGTTCTCAGTTTGTCATTGGCTATATTTAAATCATCAATTGTAAGCTCAAGTGCAGAGGACATCATATTGATGCTTTCTGACAATTTGCCCAGTTCATCATGAGATTTTACGGTTATTTTTTCACTGAAATCCAGATGAGCCATTTTTTCTGCGGATGAGTTCAATTGAATCAAAGGCTTTGTTATTAAACGGGTGAGTAGGGTGGCCAGTGAAAGCATGATCAGTATACTGCCAAGAATGATGTATTGCATATAGCCGCTGATATAATTCACATACTCTGATACATTTTGCTCGGTTATAACCACAGCAATTAACATGTCATTATAGATGGTCAAGATGCCATAATTATTAAGACCTGTCTCATAGTCGATGTACTCATATACTCGAATCTCATCATCTTGAAGTTCATTACCAGCGCGTCTATAAGTATCATATTCTTGCCATATGAGTTTTGACTTATATAGTTCACCACCAGCTAATTTTGGGGGTTCAATGGCTGTGATTGTGCCAATCATATAAACCTCATAGATATTTAAGAAGTACAGACTGTTGATTTCGTAGATATCTTTATCAATTTTGAGGTTGTTGATGATGGTGGGACATAGCAAGGTTTTTTCATCATTAATGAAATAACCCGTCAGATAAACACGGTCACCAACTTCGTGATCAAAAGCATCATATAAATCAGTACCATAAGTAGTCAGCTTGTTGAAATAGACATCTATATCACCATACTTATAATTACTAACAGAAAAAGTATAGTCAAAATTATATGATTTATCTAGACTATTAAGATTGATAACTTCGATATAAGCTGTATTAGCTTCAGAAAAATCATATAAGGCTTGATCAAGTGCGGTTTCATCAGTTTTAAAGTTATCATCAGAGAATTGGCGTTCTGCAAATTTTTGTGTTTCCATTTTGACATCTTCAAGA
>JAQICP010000524.1 GCA_027858555.1 Vallitaleaceae bacterium | reverse complement strand
CTTTGGGATCATGAAACAAGAAATGTACTACGGAGAAATCTATTATGGTTATGAAGAGTTGAAATCAGCTATAGAAAGATATATTATGTATTATAATAAACAAAGAATTAAGCAGTCATTAGGATGGATGAGTCCAGTAGAATTCAGGCTTAGTCTTAACGCTGCATAAAGTAATAGCGTAGTAACCAAATGTCACTACGCTATAAAGTCTAACTTTAAGGGGTCACCTCAACTAAGCTATCTGGGTTCTCTTTTTAATGCAATAGGAAAGTTCTCCATAGAAACTTTCCATGAGAACAATCTATCCTGTATAGAAAAAATGCGGTGGGATAAAACGTGTACTGGAAGTACACTTTGTTCTTCAATAGGAAAGTTCTCCATAGAAACTTTCCATGAGAACAATTTATCCTGTATAGAAAGAAATACGGTGGAATAAAACGTGTACTGGAAGTACACTTTGTTCTATGTCGTGGTTAAAATAAAATTGATTTTAAGTTATATGAATTATCTCAAAACTCGATTTTGGTAGAAGTCTTAATAATAATACCAATTGAGTTCATCTCCAAGTTAACTTGATCAATGATCTCTTGTGCAGTATCGCGCCAATTCGAATGGGCATCAGAAGCCAGTGTTACTTCAAAACCATGATCAGCTGCGCCTTTACAAGTCATTTTCACACATGCATGAGATACAAGACCACATATGACAAGATCAGTCACATTTAGCCCTAGCAGTTGTTCTTTTAGGTTGTTATCATCAAAGCCACAACTTTTTTGTTTATTAATGAATATATCGCTTTTCTTTGGTGATAGAATTGGATGTAAATCCCATGCTTCATTACCAGCTATTAAGGTGTTATTCTCATGTTGTATATAAACAATTGGTAGATCTTTCAATCGAGCCTTTTGCTCTAAAGAAGATATATTATCAAGTATTTCTCTTGATTTATAGATGCTCGTGGTCTGATTAATCAAGCCGTTTTGAACATCAACAATTAGAAGTGCTGTTTTTTTCAAAGATATATCCTTTCCTTACGATACTTTTGCAAGTAAATCCTTTATAAAACGCTCTGCGTTATTCTCGAACAAAAAAAATCCGATTGCATCTGGTTGCTCAGCGTTAAAGCCTGAAGACGAAGTTAGTAAACCGATGACTTCCATTATCTCCAAGCCAGATGATTCGCAAAATTCTGCAGTTGATAGGTTGGTATTATTTTCTTGAATGTGAACAACAAAGCCGACGGGTTCTGCTGTAATAGATGAAGTATATTGCCCCATAAAAAAAACCTCCGTGTAGAATGTTCTCTTATCATATCATAAATGAAGGCTTTCAGCCATTATTTTTAAGTCAGGCCTTATCAACATCAAAATAAAATGCAATGCCATCCTGGGTATTATAGACACCATAATGGTTATCATCAGCATCTTGAATGGCTTTTACAATAGAAAGTCCTAGTCCGTGGCCACCGATTTCTCTGGTTCGAGATTCATCAAGTTTGTAGAAGCTATCAAAGAGTTGCACAAGTTGTTCATCAGGTATAAACGCGGCACTATTTACAAAGGTGATGCGGACATGCCTTTTATGATAATTAGAGCTGGTTTTAGGAAAGTTATTATAATCAATTGTTGTATCTGCTAGATTCGAATCAAGTTCAATCCTTAAAATATAAGGGGCTTCGGTATAATTGATAGCATTCATCATATAGTTGGTAAGCATCTGTTCTACTTTATATGTATCACCTTGAACCATAATCTTATCTAAGTTGGCATCTTTTATTTCATTAGTTGTAGTAAAATCGATTATAGTCATGAAATCAATAATTAAGAAATTAAGGCTAATAGATTTTTCATCACACAGTGGCTGATACTTTTTAAGGAAATAAGTCATCAAATCGGACAAATCGAAAGTGGTCTTTTGAAGGACATTATGCCCAAATTCTAGTTGATTGATATTCAATAATTGGTGAACAAGGCTGTTCATCTTCTTAGTTTCATCGATGATGACGTTACAGTAGAAATCCTTTTTGTTTGAAGAATTAGCTACGTTTAATTTGAGACCTTCTGCATAACCCTGCATCAGTGCCAAAGGCGTTTTAAGCTCGTGAGAAACATTATTAAGCAGTTCCTTTCGTTTTTCATTCACTAGATTTTTTTCGTGTATTTCATGATTGAGTTGTTCTATGTTGCCAGATAAAGCCAGGGATAGCTCATTGATATTCTCGGCCAATTTACCAAGTTCATCATTACTGGTGACGGGGCAATACTCATTGAAATCCAGCTGCTTCATGTTCTTTGTAATCCTGCTAATTGTGGTAATAGGCTTTGTAAAGCTTTTTGCCATCATATAAGCCATGATCATGCCAAGAATAAAAATACCCCCGCCAATGAATAAAAGGAATTGGTTTGAGGTTGCTATGCCTGTCTCGATGGTGGCCAAGGGTACTCTTAAAAATACAATTGCGTTATTATCAAGTAACCCTGTTAAGATGAGATTTCTACCGGAAAAGAGGGGGTCATCTAGCCATAAGTACCTTAGATTACCATCGATGTCCTCAATTTTACTAATATCACCTATTGGGTTAGGTAAACGTATGCCGCCATCAAAAGTTATACCATCCATTGTATTTGGTGGCGCAGGCATAGGTGAATTTGGCGTAGTATTATTCATCTGGTCGATAAACCTACGATTATAATCAGAACCAGAGGTTTGATATAATAGAGTGGACGCTCGGTCAATAATTAACAAGTCCATTTGAGTATCTGATTCAAGTGATGATAAGATTTCTAGGCTACTGTCACTATCGTATTCAAATAATTGATTGATGGTATCATAGTCATCAATCAATTGATTTTTAACCTTGCTGATATAATAGGGTGATAGAAAAAGTTGATTGGCAATCCATAATAAACCAATCATTATAAATATCAATAAACCTATCTGCATGAATAATTTGCTTCTTATTGAATTCATCTATTTCACCTCGTATTTGTAGCCATGTCCACGTACTGTCTGAATATAAGTACCAGCTGCCAATAATTTCATCCGTAATCGATTAATGTGTGTGTCAACGGTTCTATCTGTACCAAAGTAGTCCATGCCCCATATATGGTTAAGTAATTGTTCTCGTGATATGACCTGTTGCTCGTTCTCAATAAAAAAGGTGAGCAGTCTATATTCGGTCTGACTCAGTTCAACAGGGACATGATCAACGGTGACGGAGATTCTATTATAATCGACCAGCAATAATCCCTTGCTATATACTTGCTTATCCATATAAGTACGCTTAATCAGAGCATTGACCCTTGCCACTAATATCATAGGGCTAAATGGCTTCGTGATATATTCGTCAGCACCTTTTTGAAATCCAGTTAATTCGTCAGTTTCGGTGTTTTTAGCTGTAAGCATGATGATAGGGACTTTGCTGTAATCGCGAATGGCATGGCAGACTTCCCAGCCGTTCATCAAAGGCATCATCACGTCCAATATCAACAGATCTATATCAGGATGCTTACCATATAAGGATAAAGCTTCTTCGCCATTTTTTGCTTCGATTGTGTTGTATCCGGCTTGTTCTAAAAAGTCGGCAACCAATATACGCATTCTTGTTTCATCATCAGCTATTAGAATTGTACGATTCATATGTGCTCCTATATTTTAACTAATTAGTGAATCTGTTTTTCTAGATTGTGTACTTGGGTTTAATTAACCCTAGGTATATGTTAACCCTAGAAACCGTCTAAAGCAATACCCAAAAATAATAATAGTAGCATAACAAAATAAATGATAGTTGTGACATAACTGTGATAATAGGCCGCTATAATGAGTCTAACATAAGAAATAAGGAGGCAATCATATGGCTACATCAAAAGGCAAACGTCATGAAATTAAGTATACCATCAATTATTTTGACTATCTCACATATAGCGGTAGGCTTAAAAAAATTCTAAAAGAAGATCATAGTGTGAATGGTGAAGGTTATGAAGTTACTAGTATCTATTTTGATGATCGGTATAATACAGCTTATCTAGAAAAAATAAGAGGCGATGAATTCAGAAGTAAGTATAGGCTCAGATATTATAATGATGAGCAAGATTTTTACAAGTTAGAGAAGAAGGAAAAATGGCAGCGGATGACAGTCAAGTCCAGTACGCAACTTGAGAAAAAAGTAGTTGATGAAATCTTGCTGGGGAATTATCAAGTTATCGCAGATAGTCAGGACACATTAGTAAGAGAATTCTATTATGGACTTACTAAGAAAATGCTAAGGCCTAAAACAGTGATTCGCTATCATAGGAATGCTTACATGCATCCAATTGGGGAGTTTAGGCTTACCCTGGATACAGATATCAGATTTGGCTTATATAGAGATAATATTCCCGTAGATCAATTAATGTATATGCAAGCAATAGAGAATAATGAAGTCATAATGGAATTGAAATTCGATGGTGTATTACCAAGTATGATTAGTAACATGATTCAAGCAAGTCGTGTTATAAGTAGCTCGTCAAGTAAATACGTGTATTCAAGACAATATGATTATAACTATTAGGAGGCATTATTATGACATTTTCAGATATTATTACAGAAGGATTCTTAGAAAGTATGACAACTTTATCAGTGGCAAGTGTTGCAACCACTTTAGCAGTAGCCCTAGTGATTGGATTATTTATCTATCAGATCTATAAAAAGGCTTATCAAAGTGTTGTTTATACAAAGAGTTTTAACTTATCACTGGTTATGATGAAAATGATTACATCCCTTGTAATTCTTGCTATCTCATCTAACATTATTTTATCCCTTGGTATGGTTGGAGCGCTCAGTATTGTAAGATTTAGAGCAGCTATTAAAGACCCAATGGACATCGTATTCATGTTTTTTGCAATAGCAAGTGGTATTGTGACAGGAGCTGGGTTATATACCTTAGCTATTATAGGCGCAGTGGTCGTAGGACTCGTCATTATGATTTTTAATATCAATATTAGTAATGATAAACCATATATGCTAATGGTTCAGTTTTCAGATGAAAAGGCAGAACAGATAATTGTTAATCAATTAAGAGCAATATCAAAGAAATATTTTATCAAATCTAAAAGTATTAGTCATAATCTAGTTGAGTTAACCATAGAATTACGAATTAAAGATGGCGAAGTTGCTTTCGTCAATGATCTAAATGCCATAACCTCAGTGGCACATGCCATGCTAGTTAGTAGTAATGAGTATTCTATGTAAGATATATGCAGTAAAGACAGTGGATTAAGACTTCCAATCAAAGCATATAATAGAGGACAAAGGTAAATGACAAAAGTAAAGAAAAAAGTAAAAGAAAATAGCAAAAGACATACAGAGACGATATTTTAAGTATAGAGTTGAAAAAGCAATATCGGTAGCAAGGTATTGAAATAGGAAGTAGGTAGATTACATGAAATTTGAAAATGCATTAAAGTCATTAGCCATTCTAGTAGTATTAGCTATAGCCATATTATTATCTACCAGTTACATTAATTCATGGACCATGAAAAATCCAGAGATTACAACTGTTGTAGATGAGGTTGTTTTTCCACATGATGATATTATAAAGGTTAGTATTGACATAGACGAGGAAGAATATACATTATTGAATGAAAATGCTGAAATGGAAACATATGTCACAGCAGATATTACATATAATGGGTATAGTTTCAGTGATATAGCGATTAGAGCGAAAGGTAATTCAAGCCTTAAATCAGTAGCTTCGACTGATAGTGACAGGTATAGTTTTAAGGTTGATTTCAATTACTATATAGATGACCAGAGCTTTTTTGGTATAACAAAATTGAACCTTAATAATATATTTGGTGATGCTAGTTATATGCGAGAGTATATCGCCTATGAAGCGTTAGAATCACTTGATTCTGTTGCATCAAGAACCACTTATGTGGAGCTATCTGTCAACGATGTGTATTTCGGTTTGTATTTGGCAGTTGAAGATGTGAATGATGATTTTTTATATGATTATTACGGGTCTAATGATGATGAATTATAT
>JAQICP010000517.1 GCA_027858555.1 Vallitaleaceae bacterium | reverse complement strand
CTCTAACGTAGCTTTTTCTTCACCTTTTAATATGTCACCTATGCCAGCGACTGTCATATCTTCCTTTTTCTTGTTAGTTACAATACAGATGTCGTCAAGATTTTCTTGTCTTTTCTTCTCAAGACGCAAAATATGCCCAGCCAACGCTTGCTCAACTTTCGTGATTTCTTGTAGGCTCGGCACATCACCACTAATAATAACATCCTTTTTATTATCCGCCATATCATGAAGCTGCTGATAACATCCTGTTTCAGCTTCTAATACTTCGATTAAATTCTCAATCAAACTTGCCATAGTAGGCCTTCTTTCATCTCTATGTGTATGACTAGTTTATCTAATATACTAGTTTATCTATTCTTGTATTCTGTTAATTTATGTTAGTTTCAAAATATTCTGTGTATTAAAGAGATAAAGTGTCCATTTTTCAAGGAACACTTTATACTTATTCGAAGTACTTATTAACTAATTTTTCTGCAACTTGTGATGCTGATACGTTGTATTTGCCAGCTTCCATCTGTGATTTAATATCATCGACTCGAGCTTGTCTAATATCTGGAGCACTCTTAACAGACTGCTTTGCCACTTGTAAATCTTTAGCAAAATCAGATATAGCTAGTGAATCTTTTCCGCCTGAAACACTTTTAGCATCATATGTCTTTGTTGATTTTCCTGGTTTGTAAAGTTCGTTTACATTACCAATTCCATTAATTCTCATAATAGTCACCACCTTAATGCTTTAAGTTCTATGTTACCATTCAATATATATATCGGTCAATAACTTTAAAACTTAATGTCAAATTAAAAAAATTTTCAAAGTTCTTACGCAGAACTTTCCTGTTGCGTAATAAAAAGGATTGAGCTTTGTGTATAACAAGGCTCAATCCCATATATCATTAATTCTGAATGGTATAATTATACATCATTCTTGTTTAAGAAACGCATTTTTGTATCTTTTTTCTGATCTCTGAATTTATTCATTTCAGGTTTAGGTGGTGCTTTTTCATAGGCACGGTCAAGATTCTCCGTAACTGCTTTCTTACAAGCTTCGCAGTAACGTCCAGTTTTTATGGATACGCCGCATTGTTCACACTCAATACCTACGTCAGAATCAGAAGTGAATGATAAACGTTCTTCTCTGATCCATTGTCTAATCTGCTTGATATCAGTGTCACATTCTTCAGCAATCTCTGGAATCGTTGATTGTGGGTTTCTACGTACATACTTTCTAACAACCGTAAATACTTCTTCAAGGTTTTTTCTACATCCCTGACATATTGATGGTCCAGTTACATAATTAAATATCTTGCCACATTTGTTACAATTTCTTACTTCCATGATGCCACCTCCGTTTATGAGAAACCTCTACCAATAGCAATACATAAACCATATACTTCCTTTGCGCCACTAGCTATTAGAACCTTGGCCATGCTATCAATAGTGCTGCCTGTTGTGTATATGTCATCCACAATCATAATGCGCTTATTTATTATATCATATTTACGTGTGTTTTCACTAGTAGAAAACGCATTCTTTGTGTTTTCTATCCGTTCTTTATCAGAAAGTAATTTCTGTGCTTGGGTGTTTTTACTTCGAATAACGAGATCTCTTTGGTAGGGAATGTTAAGATTTTTTGCCAATTAATGACAAATTAGATGGGTTTGGTTGTAGCCTCTTTCTTTTTCTTTTAGGGGATGAAGTGGCACTGATATGATCATATCGATAGGCCAGTTGAGATGTTGGGTATACAGCAGTGCCAGTTCACCTGCGAAACTACTGGCATAATGCTTTTTATCGTGGTATTTATACTGATGAATGGCGTCTTTTATTGGTCCTTCGTAAGGCCACAAAGCTCTGGTATAGACATAATCATGTTCTTTCTGATAACAATCAAAACAGACAGCTTTGTGTGTATCTTCTATTGGTTTGCCACATCTTGTGCATATGAGATCCGTCAGATAGGGATACCTATGACGACACTCGGGACACAGATGCCTTGTGTATCCATATGTCAGAACCGCATTGCAAGTGATACAGTGATTTGGGTATATGGCCTCTAGGAGCCAATCAATAATTGTTCTTATAATACTTGACCTCCACTTGTTGAATATAGTCCATGTTGAATGTTACTGTTTGTTGCATATTACTATCTATTAGATTATTACCGTTTGTTGCATATTACTATCTGCTGAATATTATCGTCTGATAGAATGATATTGATATACTTAAATACCGCGCGTTCTAGCTCATTTGCATTAACGATTTGTTCGAACGCTACTGGATCATATTAAATATTTGGTCTAACCTATATGATAGATAAGAATTTCGTAATATTTCTCGATTGTTAGCAATCATCTGACGAAGTACTTCTTCCGAGCCCACAATAACCACATATGCTTTAGCTCTCGTGATAGCTGTGTAAAGTAAGTTTCTAGTCATAAGCATTGGTGGTCCCATATAGGCTGGTAATATGACCACAGGATACTCGCTACCTTGAGATTTATGGATTGTAATTGCATAGGCAAGTTCTAATTCATCCAGATTGGCAAAGTCATATGAGACAATCTTCTGGTCGTCGAATTTCACCTTCAATTGCTCCGAGTAATGATTAATGGATGTAATCGTCCCTATATCCCCGTTAAAAACACCTGTACCTTCATCCGTTTGATAGCCTAATGTATTCTTGATTTCCCATGTGGTATTATAAT
>JAQICP010000460.1 GCA_027858555.1 Vallitaleaceae bacterium | reverse complement strand
TTACTATATAGAAGATCAAAGTTTTTATGGTATTTCAAAACTGAATTTAAACAATATATTTGGTGATGCCAGTTATATGCGAGAGTATATGGCGTATGAAGCATTGGAATCCCTGGACTCCGTTGCATCAAGAACTACTTATGCCCAGCTGTACATCAATGATGAATATTTTGGTTTGTATTTGTCAGTTGAAGATGTTAATGACGATTATCTATATGACAATTATGGGTCAAATAATGGCGAATTATACAAACCTGAAATGGCAGGTGGATCAGACCTTGATTACATCGATGACGATCCAGACAGTTATAATGGTATTACACCAGATGATGGCAGCTCATCTGACAATGAAGATATCATCAATCTCATGAAAGTCATCGAATCAGGTGAAAATCTTGAAGACGTATTCAATGTAGATGGATTTTTGAAATACTTAGCAGTTAGTACGTTTACGGTTAATATGGATAGTTATCAAGGAGGCATGTTTCATAACTATTACTTATACAATGATGATGGTTATTTTGAATGGATTCCGTGGGATTTGAACATGGCATTTAATGGTTTTCCTGCTATGACAGATGAAGAGGCGGTTAATTTATTAATTGATGAGCCAGTTCTTGGTGCCTTAAGCGAGTATCCATTGATTGAAACAATATTAGCTAATGAAGATTATATGCTAACCTATCATGGCTATTTAGAAGAATTAATGGCAAATTATTTTGATGAGGATAATTTTACAAGTAAAGTAGAATGGATTTTTGAATTGATTGATACATATGTAGAAGAAGACCCGACATCATTTTATACCTATGATGAGTTTGTTGCAAAAGTACATGAAAGCAACGAGACTACCATGAGCTTACTGGATTTTGTTTCTGAAAGAACAGCATCTATAGGGGCACAGATGGCAGGTACAATTTCCAGTACCAATGACGGGCAGGGCAATACATCTTCAGGTGGATTCAATGTCGGTGGCAATTTTGGGCGGGTAGGTGGAGCAGGATTTGCTACTAATGGAAAACCTGCGGCACCAACTAATAGAGATGATAGTCAAGCAACTGATGGCGTAGATCCAAATGCTATGACAGATGGCATGCCACAAGGTGATGCTGTTGCGGGTGTTGATGGTGGTGTAGATGCGTGGGTAGATGGGGTTGGTGATATGGAAACCCTAATACTAGAAGCGTTAAAGGGTTTTGATAATCTACCAGATGATTTAGCTGAGTTTGTGAATAATGATACCTTACCACCAAAAGAATTGGTGGATAGTTTCCTAGCAGAGAACAATATTGACATGATGACATTGATGCTAGTGAGTAATCCTGATGTAGCTTTGGAAGGTGGACCAATTGACGGCAATCAAACAGACCAAACAACTATGGGTCCAGATGGCACAGACCAAGCAGATATGGCAGTAGCTGATGGCGATGCACAAGATATGAGGTCAAATAACAATCAGGATATGAAACCAGGTGGCGATATGATGAATACTGCTAGTAGCGTGGTAGTTGAGGAGATAAGTGACACTTATAGTCTTGCAGGGTACATAGGATTAGGTGGTCTTCTTCTGATTACATTGCTTATAACTTTTGTAATCAGCAAGAAAAAATAAATGCACTACGTTTGCACTGAGTTAATAAGAAAAATCCATTGACAATCATAAAATTGCCTAGTATAGTTATAAGAATGTCGAGGGCATGAGATTGAAATGTGTAAGTGAATCACTAGGTGAAAAGTTACTAAACAGTATAAAATGGTTATGACGTTATGGAGGATTCTATGCAGTTTGATCGAGTTAGTATTGTTAAGAGAGCGAACATTTATTTTGATGGTAAAGTAACAAGTAGAACGATTATCTTTGAATCAGGTGAAAAGAAAACCCTAGGGATTATGCAACCTGGAGAATACGAGTTTTCAACAGAAGCAAAAGAAATCATGGAAGTATTAGGTGGCAGAATGAAAGTTCTCTTACCTGATTGCGATACATGGGAGATCTTTGAACCCGGCGATTCGTTTGAAGTCAAAGCGAATTCCAGTTTCAAATTGATGATTGAAGGCATAGCAGATTATTGCTGTTCCTACATCAGGGATTAGTAACACTTACATTATATGATAAAAAAGCAGTAAGACAGTATAACGGTCTTACTGCTTTTTTTGTGCAGTAGGAAGCTCCCTGTTAGAAAAATGAATATATCATACATGGCATATTCACTGTGGAAAACGCGTACTGGAGGTACACTTTGTTCTGCGTTTTTATTGTCATATGATATAATGGTTATAGAAAAAAACAGGAGGCAGATTATGAACGTCTTTGATATTATTGGTCCAATTATGATCGGTCCATCTAGTTCACACACTGCTGGAGCAGTCAGACTGGGACAGATTGCTACAGCTATATTTGGTTATGCAGTAAAAGAAGCGAATATCACACTTTATGGCTCTTTTGCAAAAACGCACAAAGGACACGGTACCGATAAAGCAATAATTGGTGGCATTCTTGGTATGAAGGTAGATGATGCGGGTATAAAAACCGCCATACAAGCAGCCGCGCAAGCAGGTCTTGTGGTAACATTCACAACAGACAGGGCAAAAGGATATCATCCAAATACTGTTAAGATTCAATTGAAAGACAAAGATAGCAATGAAGTTACTGTTATGGGATCATCCATAGGCGGTGGTAATGTCAGGGTTAGTCGGATTAATGACTTAAAAGTATCATTTACCTGCGAGTATCACACCCTTATTATTTCTCATTATGATAGAGAAGGCGCTGTTGCACAAGTGGCGAATCTCCTTGCAAGCAGCCATATTAATATTGCCCAGATGAAGTTATACAGATACGACAAAGGTGGCGAGGCAGTGATGGTCATCGAAGTCGATCAAAAAATTGGAACGCATATAATGGAAGAAATCAAAGGTTATGAATTGGTAAAATCAGTAGCAACTGTGAAAGCGATATAGATAATGTATCAGTGAAGAAAGGTGTATATATGCTTAAGTTCGATGAATTTCAGAAAATTATAATATTAGCAAAAGAGAATAATTGCAGGATTAGTGAGCTGATTATTGAAGACCAGATACATGCCCTTGAGATAAGTGAAGAAGCCCTAATAGACCGTATGACTAACAATTACATGGTGATGAAAGATGCAATCATGACGGGGTCCAATACCAGTGAAAAAAGCACCAGTGGCTTAATTGGTGGTGACGCCGTCAGAATGAAGACATATGCAGATTTGGGCAAGTCAATCTGTGGAGAGAATTTATCTAATGCTATTGCTTCTGCACTGGCAGTAGCTGAAGTCAATGCTTGTATGGGACGCATAGTAGCCGCTCCGACAGCAGGTGCTTGTGGCATTATGCCAGCTGCATTATGGTCAGTTCAGCAATCCTTAAAACTAAGTGATGAGGCGGTTGTTAGAGCCATGTTTACAGCTTCTTCTCTAGGAATGGTCATAGCGACTGCGGCAACACTAGCAGGTGCCCAGGGAGGTTGTCAGGCAGAGTGTGGTAGCGCCACAGCTATGGCGACGGTAGCTTTAATTGAGTTAATGGGCGGCTCACCAAACCAAATAGGTCATGGTGCTGCAATCGCCCTTAAGAGTGTACTAGGGCTAGTCTGTGATCCAGTGGCTGGCCTAGTTGAGGTGCCTTGTATAAAACGTAATGCAATCGGTGTGGCGCAAGTATTTGCAGCTACCGATATGGCACTTGCTGGGATTGAAAGTGTGATTCCTATTGATGAGGTCATCAGTGCCATGAAGGCTATTGGGGATGAAATGCCCACAAGTCTGAAAGAAACTTCTGAATCGGGCCTCGCTGATACAAAGACAGGACGAAGAATCGAAAGGGATTTGATGTAGTCAGTAAAAGGAAGCAGTATGGCTATATCAGCCGTAGTATTTATAGATAGGATTAATCTAATGACAAACCTTATTATGATAGTACTTGCTGTAAGATATTTACGTGAAATCCTATGATTTGATTGACATTTGTCATGGAAAGTTATACCATCAATGAGGTTGCAATAACAATGCAACAGCAATACAATAGCAATGTAAAAGCAGTAATAGAAAGGTCTTAACATGTCAAATACGCAATATACATTTTCAGAAGAAATAAAACGTCGTAGAACATTTGCAATCATATCACATCCTGATGCGGGTAAAACAACTCTAACAGAGAAATTTTTGTTATACGGAGGCGCAATCAGAGAAGCGGGAACAGTCAAATCCAGGCGTTCTAATAAACACGCCGTTTCTGACTGGATGGAAATTGAAAAACAAAGGGGTATTTCAGTAGCATCATCGGTGCTGCAGTTTAATTATGATGATTTCTGCATTAACATACTCGATACACCTGGCCATCAAGACTTTAGTGAAGATACATATCGTACGCTCATTGCTTCTGATAGTGCCGTAATGGTTATTGATAGTAACAAAGGCGTTGAGGCTCAGACTAAAAAATTATTTCATGTCTGTAAAATGAGAAGCATACCCATCTTTACATTTATCAATAAAATGGATCGCCAAGGTATGGACCCATTTGATCTAATAGATGATTTAGAAGAGGCACTTGGTATTCACTCATATCCTATTGATTGGCCCATTGGGAATGGCAAGGATTTTAGAGGCGTTTACAATCGTCTTGAAAAACGCGTTGAGTTATTTAACGAAGGTAATCATGGTCAATCCATGGCCAAAATCATCACAGGAGATGCCAAGGAAGAAAAATTCAAAGGACTTCTTGGGGACACGCTTCATCAAAAGTTACTGGATGATATCGAGCTACTTGATGTAGCAGGCGATGAATTCGACTTACATAAAATACTGACTGGTGAATTAACACCGGTATTTTTTGGTAGTGCTCTTACGAATTTTGGTGTAGAGCCATTTTTGAAAGCATTCCTACAGATGACACCTTCGCCATTACCTCGCAAAAGTAATAAAGGTTATATTGACCCAGAAGAAAATAATTTGAATGGATTTATTTTCAAAATTCAAGCTAATATGAACCCTGCACATAGAGATAGAATCGCCTTTCTTCGTATTTGTTCTGGAGAATATAAAAAAGGGATGATGATTAATCATGTTAATACAGGTAAAAAAATCAAACTGAGTCAACCACAACAATTTATGGCTCAAGACAGAGTGATAGTAGAATCAGCTTATGCTGGCGATATTATTGGTCTTCATGATACCGGTATCTATAATATTGGTGATACTTTGTCGGAAAACAGTACAGAACTTCTATTTGATAACATACCATCATTTTCACCAGAACACTTCATTAAGATTTCAACCGTTAATGCGATGAAACGTAAGCAATTCCTTAAAGGGATTGGACAGCTAACAGAAGAGGGCTCTATTCAGATTTTTAGAAAACCATTTGCAGGCTCAGAAGAACTAATTGTTGGTGTTGTTGGGTTATTGCAATTAGAAGTCCTAAAATATCGCCTGACCAATGAATATGGTGTTGAAATAAGAACACAGGAACAACCATATCGATATATCCGTTGGGTCAATTCAGACTTCGATATTGACAGACTCTCAGTCATGATGAACTCAGCTATTGCAATGGACAAAGACAATCAACATGTCATTCTTTTTGAATATGAATGGTCTATTAGTAGGCTTGAAGAGAGAACGGATGGGTTGGTGCTAAGAGAAACATCTTTTGATTATAGTTAGGATAGTATCTTTTGTAATTAGATAATACTATTCATGCAAAAATAAACCATTGACAAACGATCTAGAATCGATTATTATAATAACAATATATTAATAACAATATCAGCAATGAAGAGGAAGAGTACTTTATAGCCCAAAAACAAGAGAGAAGATGTTGGTGAAAACCAGTGGTGGAAATTCTTCATGAGGGAATAAAGGAAGGTAGCCTTGGAGCTTTGAACTGAAATCGCAAGAGAGTAGGCTTCAACGGAAACCCACCGTTACAAGGGCTGTAATATCGGATTTGTCCTGTATTATGAATGAGTGTGCGAAAGCAAATTTAGGTGGTACCACGGAGAATAGTTACCTTCGTCCTATAGGTTATAGGATGGGGGTTTTTTTAATACTCTGATTTGGTACTTCATAAGAATACAGAGCTACAAACCATCACGGATCATTTCAACCACCATATCAAAGGAGATGTTAATATGAAATTAAATGGAGCGCAGATATTAATTGAATGTTTAAAAGAGCAAGGTGTAGATACATTGTTTGGTTATCCTGGAGCAGCAACTATTATCATATATGATGAATTATACAAAAATAGAGACAATATTACACATATCCTAACGTCACACGAACAAGGTGCTACCCATGCTGCAGAAGGTTATGCCAAGTCAACTAATCAAGTAGGCGTGTGTATCGCGACATCGGGACCAGGTTCCACTAACTTAGTAACGGGTATTGCAGATGCTTACCTTGATTCTGTGCCATTGATTGCTATTACTGGTAACGTACCACTTAGTCAGATTGGTAATGACAGTTTTCAAGAAGTTGATTCACATGGTATTATGATGCCAATAACAAAACATAATTACATGGTAAAAGATGTTAATGATTTGGCAGGAGTTGTAAGAGAAGCATTTTACATTGCTCAAGAAGGCAGACCAGGACCTGTACATATTGATATTCCTAAGAATATCACAACAGATATAGCTGAATATACACCAGAAAAACCTCGTGAGATTATTAAAATGAAACCAGTTATTCCAGCAGCTATCTATGAGATGATTGCAGAAGCAAAACAACCCCTTATATTCGCAGGTGGCGGTATTACAAGAGCAGATGCAGACGCAGAAGTAACAGCACTTGCAGAAAGACTAGGTGCACCCCTTTCTACTTCTATGATGGGTATTGGTTGTATTCCTAAAGAGCATCCTCTTCATATTGGATTTGTTGGTATGCATGGTTCTATGACTTCTAATATTACCTTTAACCAAGCTGATCTCATTATATGTATTGGTGTAAGATTTAGTGACAGAGTAGTAGGTAATGAGAAGCTTTTTGCTAAGAAGGCAAAGATTATTCAGTTTGATATAGATCCAGCTGAGATTAATAAAAATGTTGCTATAGACGATTATGTTATCGGAGACGCTAAAATGGCGTTAATAGAGTTGCTTGCTAATCTTGAGCAAAAACAAAATCCAGATTGGATTGCAACTATTAAAGGACTAAAAGAAAAATATGCTTA
>JAQICP010000504.1 GCA_027858555.1 Vallitaleaceae bacterium | reverse complement strand
GGATGGATTGGTGAATGATTACATTGCAAGTGAACTCGAAAAGTAATCGCACTATTCAATTAACAATTAAAAAAGGTAGTGACTAGGATTCTAGTTACTACCTTTTTTGATGAACACTTATGTGTTTTCTAATTAAGTCACATGCTATGATACAACTTACGTCGCCTTTTTTCTAAGACTTTTCATAATCAGAATGCGTACCTTGCATGTGGGCAGTATTCATACCTATCCCTGTAACTGCCTATCACATACTAAGTCAATGATTCTTACTAATAATGAGATCACTTAATAATGCCTCTTGACGAGTTCAGTAATCTCCTCGACCGATAAACCCAAGTTTTTGTAATACTCAATATCCACCTTCATTTTTTCATTAATCAAATCACTTCTCTTAACTTGAATATCCTTGGATGTCAGTTCTGCAACAAAACAGCCACGACCAACCATCGTGTATATGAATCCACTTCTCTCAAGTTCTTCCCAAGCTTTTTTGACCGTAATGATACTAACACGTAATTCTTTTGCAGCTGTTCTAATGGATGGCAAGCTACTATTAATCTCCATATGCCCCTTGATGATTTGAGAACTGATTTGCTCAAACATCTGTTGATATATAGGCGTATCAGACGTATTAGATATGATTATGTCAATCATATATCTACCCGTTCAAATCGCTTGATTGATAGCCTATAAGCTATTATTGCAGTAATCACATAAATGAATATGCCACCCCCAAGAATACTTATTTGGATTACGGTTGAATTTGCGACTGTGCCTTTTAGATACCCATGAATGGTATCGTTATAAATACCGAGAAGCTCAACGCCTGCTGCAAATATTACGGCTAGGGCAGTTGAGACAATCATAGGCGCACCGTACAGATACCCCGTCTTATAAAACATGGGGAAAAGCACAATGTTAAATATACCGAACATGACAAATACCAATCCAAAAAATGCTGCATTAGGTACTAGGAAGAGGTAATAGGTGTAATCATATAATTGTCTATTAATGAGCGCATATACGATTGCTATCACTATATGCAGCATTTCTAGGCCAACAAATGAGAGTATTCTTGCTTTTACTATATCTTGTTTTCTTACTGGTAACATGATCGAAAACATCAAGTCATTTTGTGATTTAAAAAATGCAAATGCATTAGGCGCTGAGATAAAACAAAAATACAAAAATACAAAAAAGTACAACCAATATGGTATAAGCATCAATGCACCTGTTAGTACTGGTAAAACATAAAAAAATGGATTTATGGCCAACTTAAATTCCTTATACAGTAAGTTTTTCATCATTATCCTCCTTCCTTGCAAAATAAATCATAATGTCTTCTAGGGTCGGTGCTTCAGTTGTTAGCCCCTCATATTCTGTATAAAGGGCTGTCTCCATTAAACCTGAAAATCCAAAAGAATTGACTTTATAAGCAATTAAGTTGTTTTTGATCTGTTCTATTTTATTAAGCGGTCCTTTTACTAATTTATACGTATTTATAAAATGATCCATGGTATCTGAACCAATGATGATACCGTTATTGATATACGTAATATAGTCTGCGCATTTTTCCAAGTCGCTTGTTATATGTGTTGAAAATAAAATACTTCTTTCGCCACTTTCAACCAACTCCTGAAATAGTTCCAGTAAATTGTCTCTAGCCACAGGATCAAGGCCACTTGTTGGTTCATCTAATATAAATAATTTAGCATCATGTGATAAAGCAAGGGTCAAGGCGTATTTCACTTTCATGCCTTCAGATAATTCAGATACCTTCTTGTCCTCGTCAATCTTAAACCGCTTCAGATAATAGGCATAGGTGTCATCATTCCAATTGGTATAAAAACGCTTGATTACCATACTTAACTGTTTTACCCGACGTTTCATATAAAAAACCGCAACACCAAAGGTATAACCCATATCTTGTTTTAACTTGATTTCATTACCTAAAAAATGCTGTCCAAACACCGATACCTCACCACTGTCAACATGAATCATATTAAGAATCGATTTGAGTGTTGTGGTTTTACCTGCTCCATTGCTGCCTATGAACCCCATAATATAGCCTTTTTCTAACTCAAAAGATATATCTTTCAGATGAAACTTCTCATATTTCTTATTGATATTTTCTAACTTCAATGCCAACATAATGTAAGCCCCTTTCTTAACTGTGTATATTGTGCATACACAGTATATCCTCTCTAGATTACTTTGTCAAGAACAAAGTGTACCTCCCGAACATGTCTTATCCCGCGGTGCCTCTTCCTATACAGGATAAATTGTTTTCATGGAAAGTTTCTATGGAGAACTTTTTTATTGCACAAAAAAGCGACAGTTCTTTCGAACTGCCACCGGTTAATCATTATTATTACATAGGTTCGTTCATACGAGCCACATCATCTATTTTATTCTTAATCTCACCCATAGCTGCAGAAATGATAATCCATAATAATAGAGCAATCATAGCAACTTTGAAAGTACTGAGTAGCTCCACACCATAACTATACGATATGTCACCAGAAGCGATTCCTTCCTGGGTGATACGTGAGATCTGATCTGGGTATTCCACATTCAATAAACTCTGTACACGAATCGTAATCATATTGAAAAATGGTATCTTAAGTGAAATATAATTCAGAACGACAACGCCTGCCGTCATTATACTAATGGCTCTAACTATAGGTGTAAACTGATAGTCTTTGCCAATGACCAGTAATGCAATGCTCATCACTGCACCACCCATCACAATCAAGAACAACCATATATAGAACAAATGCAACCTAGCAAACGTAGAAGTTACTTCTGCACCTTCTTCATCGGTATACAGCTTGTAGGTCTCTTTATATGCTATTGCGTATTTGACCAACGACATAGGCGAAAAATCAACAACGCGGCTGGTAACAGTGTCTTCTTTTGCAAATAAGACTTCCTTTTCCATGTTAGGTTTCATATTCTCATCAATCCTAATGATTCCTCGTTCACTTCCTGTTCCTGTCAATGTAAACCAAGTAGAAAACATCAAAATAATGAATAATAGTATAATTAAACCAAGCGCTATCTTACTACCAAATACAACATACATCATTCGCTGTCTTTTTTTATTCAATTTATCTCGTGATTCTTTTGTTGTATTAACTTTTGTACTAACTATTTTCT
>JAQICP010000476.1 GCA_027858555.1 Vallitaleaceae bacterium | reverse complement strand
CTGTCAAAATACGAAATAGGATTCTTGTTAGACAAGACATATATGTCTCTCTACTCCTATGGAACAGAGAAAACTAAAATAAGTTATGATAGTTTCTTACTGGGAGAAGCCGAGAATTCTGAAATTACCAGTCTTATATCTGATAACTTATCTGCTATATACCCGCTTCTTATTGCAGCATTTATTATAAGCACAATAGGATTCACAGTGTTTTGCACGTTGTTCATCTTAATCACAACTTTGTTTCAACGGAATATTTTGAATCTGAAGCTCAGTTATGGTGATTGTTTAAAGATAACCCTCTATAGCTTAGTAATGCCACTTACCTTATATCAAATATTACTGCTCTTGCCGGTTATCCCCGGTATCGTCACGTTGCTAATACTGTTCTTTTTAAGTAGCCGTAAGATAACCGTAACGTTAAGATTGATCAAATCAGAACTCACACCACCAAAAGAATCTTAAACAGGTGTTCTTTCTATAGGAAAGTCGTCCCACTAAAATCAATAGGAAAGTTTTGTGTCCCTACAAAACTTTCCTTTATTTTTTAAGATTACAAAAGCCTTCAAAATCTAGAATAGTGAGTGGTTTGCTATAATAATAACCTTGTATAATTATATCAGGTACTTCTTTTAGTATATTGACTTGCTCTAGTAATTCAACCCCTTCAGCCACTATGGTAAGCTCAAGAACCCGAGCCAGGTGAGTTATAATCTCATACACTTGATAATCCTTATAATCAGTATGGATATTATCAATAAATGTCTTGTCTATCTTCAACACATCAAACTTCAAGTTTTGCAAATAAGAGATAGATGAATAGCCTTTTCCAAAGTCATCGAGTGCAATCGAAACACCTAAATCACTTAGTTGCTGAAATATATGTTGGGCTTTACTCAAATCATTGATCCCCATCTTCTCTGTTATCTCAATAGTCAACCAACTTGGATTGAATCCGATTACCTTGATATGTTCTTCTAATTTAATAAGCATGTGTGGATCAGTAAAAGTAGAACCTGCCATATTAACCGATACCTTCATATCATCATACATGCCTTCCCATTTTTTTATCTCATGACATGTTTTTTCTAATACATAAAAATCAATTAGATTCATTAACCCATTCCCCTCTGCTACTGGGAGAAAAACATCGGGGTATAGAACGCCTTTTGTTTCATGGTGCCATCTAATCAGTATTTCACAACCTTTAACTTTACTGCCATCTCCATTTAACTGTGGTTGGGCATATAAAATTATATTCTCTGAATCAATAGCATGCTTGATTTCCTGAAGAAGGGCTTGATTGTTAACATAGTTATCAAACATGTCCATTGTGAACATTGTGACGCCATTATTACCCTCTTTTTTTCGTTGACGAACAGCATGCTCCGCGTACATATCCAGTTCACTATACTCTTGACCGTATTCAGGAAAATAAACGACGCCAATGCTTACTGTCATTTGGTTTATATATATAATGCTATGACTATATTCAGTTACTATTTCTTGTATGGCGATTATTAACTCATCAATCTCCTCTTTAAAAAGATGACTTGCGATAATTGTAAATTCATCTCCACCAGTACGGCCAATAACTGTATGCTCATCAATTAAATGCATTAAAACCCTTACAAATCCAAGTAGAATCTCGTCACCTTTTTTGTTCCCAAACTGATCATTGATAAGATTGAAATTATCGATATCAATGACGATTAGGGCACCGTTCAAAGTTGCGTCGGAACTGAGCTGGTTGTACTTTTGTTCTAGTCCATATGAATTGGGAATATTGGTTAGTTGATCATGTAAAAACATATATGTCAGTTGTTTGGTTTCATCTTTATTCTTTTGGTATTTATAATAAGTTGTGCCGATTACAACTGGTAAAATTAATGCGATTATGCTGATTACAACCGGCCAATTAATGCCACTATCAAGTTCACTTGGCACTGAAGTAAAACTGTCTATCACATAATCATCATCATAATAGAGCATCTCATATTTATTAAGTATACTTCGAAGTATCTCGTCATTGGTAATGAATTCATAAGTACTACTTTGGTTTAGTTTATATTTCTCAGAGATTTCTTTGTTATCCTTAACATATACTGAATACGATAAAACATGCTCTGGCATAATAGCATAATCAACAGTCATCTTCGAAACAGCCTCAATTAATTGGTCATAGTCTTCGTAATATTTATAATTGGCACTTGGCATATTGCTAAGAAAGTAAAAGTTTATATCATCACCAAACAACATACCGATAGTATCCTGACTTATCTCCAACTCAGAATTAGGCATTGGCTTAGATCGCTGTCCAACTACTATATATGGTGAGGTAAGAAAACTGTTTGATTTATAGTAACCCTCGGGCAGGACATTGTTTGTACAATTAATAATTTGAATGCCATATGTCTCCGCCTGGGATACCAGTGTTTCATAATCTCCAGTTATATAAGAAAAGTTGATTCCCACATATCTACTGAATTGATTCAAGTACCCGATGGTAGGGCCATATAGGGTGTCATTCTTTTTAAATACCATAGGTAGGGCTTCTCCAATACCAACATTAATTGTTTGATTCTGTTCTAACCATGCACTCTCCTGCTGTGTTAACATCTGAGTAAAGATCTGTTTAGAATTATTCATAGAAATGTAATTGAATATATCTGTATATTGGTAATTCCCGCGCAAATAACTGATTGTTTTATCTATAATCGAAATCAATAACCGATCTTCTCCGTATACTACCACTTTTTCTCCAGAAATCTGAAAGCTTTCCAGAAGTAAAGTATCATCAACAAAAACATTAGCTTGTGCTATATAACCATCTATTTCTTCTAAATCAAGTGCTTTAAGCACTTCATCTTCATCCTTATATGGCACCAT
>JAQICP010000390.1 GCA_027858555.1 Vallitaleaceae bacterium | reverse complement strand
GTTATACAAATTGTAACTGGAGCTAAAAATATTGAGGTAAATGATATTATCCCAATAGCACTAAACGGGTCAACACTACCAAAAGGGATTAAAATTAAAAAAGGAAAATTGAGAGGTGTTGTTTCCGAGGGTATGATGTGCTCTATTAGTGAATTGAATTTAACTAAAAATGATTTTCCAGAAGCTATTGAAGATGGCATCTTTATTCTCCCTGCAGATACCAAACTTGGTGTGGATGTAAAAGAATTATTAGGATTAAATGATACGATAGTAGAATTTGAAATCACTTCTAATAGACCTGATTGTTTCTCAATGCTAGGATTAGCTAGAGAATCAGCAGTTGCTTTGAATAAATTTTTTACTGAAAATAACATTGAGTTAAAAGAAGAAGGCAAAGGGAACAGTAATGATTTTGTTAAAGTGACCATTGAGGATTATGATTTGTGTAGCAGATATGCTGGTAAAGTCATTACTGATGTAATTATAGAAGCGTCACCACTTTGGATGAGAAAGCACTTGCGAGATGCTGGTGTTAGACCCATTAACAACATCGTAGATATAACTAACTATGTCATGTTAGAGTATGGACAGCCAATGCATGCATTTGATTTAGCTTATTTAAAAGAAAGTAACATCGTTGTTAGACCCGCCACTGAAGGTGAGAAAATCACAACACTAGATGAGCAGGTTCATACATTAAATAGTCAGAATTTAGTTATTGCAGATGGTACTAGACCAGTTGCTGTAGCTGGAGTTATGGGCGGAGCAAATTCAGAAGTAAATGAAGATACAAAATCAATCTTGTTTGAGTCAGCTAATTTCAACGGCGTCAATGTCAGACTGACAGCGAAACAGTTAGGGATGAGAACGGAAGCGTCTGCTCGTTTTGAAAAAGGATTGGATCCATATAATGTAAAGCCAGCTTTGCTGAGAGCATGTGAATTAGTAGAATTATTAGGTGCTGGAAAAGTAGTGCCTGGAATCATTGATAATCATCGTGATTTACCTAAAAAGCATATTATTGAGTTCAGACCTAAAAAAATGAATGAATTTTTAGGAACAGACATCTCAATTGAACAAATGGTGGATATACTAGAAAAACTTGAATTTGAAGTGGATTTGGAAAAAATGGAAATTGCTGTTCCAACATTTCGCCCTGATATAGAAATATGGGCTGATATTTCTGAAGAGATAGTAAGATTTTATGGATATAACAATATTAAAGCTTCAATATTATCAGGTAAAGCAACAACGCAAGGTAAAAGAACTTTTAAACAACAGGTTAAAGGTTTAATAAAAGATACAGCTGTAGCACAAGGTATGATGGAAATTTATACTTATTCATTCACTTCTAAAAAAGTGTTTGATAAATTACGGTTAGATGAAAAATCACCACTTCGTAATACAGTTAATATTTTAAACCCTTTAGGAGAAGATTTTAGCATCATGAGAACAACTACAATTCCTGAAATGATGCAAGTAGTTTCATATAACTATAACAGAAGAATGTTAGAAGGCATGTTCTTTGAAACTGCCTTTACCTATCATCCAATTACTGGTGAAAAATTACCTTATGAGAAAAATGTACTAACATTAGGAATGTATGGAAAAACTGATTTCTATGCATTAAAAGGCATTGTAGAGCAGTTATTTGATGCACTTGGTATAGAAGATGTTAGGTATATCCCTGTAGAAGATAATGCTTCTTATCACCCAGGTAGATGTGCGATGATTATGTCAGCAGGACAAGTACTTGGCACAATAGGTGAGATTCATCCTGATGTTGCTAAAAACTTTGAAGCTCCAAAAAGAACATATATTGGAGAAATCAATGTTGATGTAGTATTCTCATTAACAAATTTATCAATGGAATATGTAAAATTACCTAGGTATCCTGAAATTGATAGAGATTTAGCATTGGTAGTTGATGAAATTATTTTAGCCTATGATATTGAGAAAGTTATTAAAGAAAATGGTGGCAAGTTACTAGAGAGCGTTTCATTGTTTGATGTATATAAAGGAGAGCAGGTAGATGAGGGTAAAAAGAGCTTAGCCTATTCACTAAAATTTAGAGCTTCTGACCGTACATTGACAGATGAAGAAGTTAATAACGCACTTAAGAAGGTACTTAGAAAGTTAGAAGAACAGTTTGGAGCAATGTTAAGATAATGGAAGAAATATATAAACGTTTTGAA
>JAQICP010000421.1 GCA_027858555.1 Vallitaleaceae bacterium | reverse complement strand
ATCTTTACTAACTCATTATACCCGGGATAACCTGACAACTACGTGTCATGTTTAATGTTAATTATTATTCCTTTTTTTCTTCCTTCGCTTTACCTGATGATATCTATTCAACATATTTCTATCATTATTATTAGCTAGCCTTATCACTGATAATGAGCCAAGGTCTCTTCCAGCCTTTTTTTAATGATTCCTCTTAGATACTCAGGTTCAATAATTCGAATGTGTTTGCCGTAGGATATGATGATGTTATACAGCCATTCGCCCTCAGTTACTGAAAATGTAACGTTGTAACTGCCGTCCGGCATTGCCACTATACTAGATTGATCGAACTCATCGTATACGCGATATTTCATTTCTTTTGAAAGGTTAAATACATAGGTGGTAAGATCAGTAGTACCCACTTCATAATTATGGCTAGTATCATAGACTTTGCGGTCAAATACAATGTCCGTCAGCTTCACTTTCGTAATACGGGAAACCTTGAACAAACGATAATCTGCCTTTAGTAAGCAAAATGCGCTGAGGTACCAAGCTCTCTCTTTGAATACCAGTTTCAAAGGATTGATCTGTCTTTCTGTCATGCTACCGCTAAAGCTACGATAACTAATCTCTATGGTGGCGCAAGATATAAGGGCTTTTTTAATGTTCTCGAATTTAATCTGTTCAGTAGGTTCACTTCCCCAATAGGAGAAATCCACTTCTAGCCAATTGTCTTCACTCTTATTAAAGATACTTTTCAACTTGTTCAGGGCTTGATCCACTTCTTCATATTTAGTTGCCTTCAAAGTCTCAAGACCAAATAGGAGATAGTTTTGCTCCTTGTTGGTTAATACGGATTTGTTCATGACAAAGTCATCCATCAGGCGAATCCCACCACCTTTGCCACTTTGAGCATAGATGGGAATACCCGCCAGTGAAAGGGTATCAATGTCTCGGTAAATGGTTCTCGTTGATACCTCAAACATCTTCCCTAATTGTGGTGCTGTGACTTGCTTCTTTTCAAGTAGGATGTAGACAATCTGAAATAGACGATCAATTTGCATATGAACCTCTTTTTGATACCGGCAACTGACTCTGCCCAGTATGTTATATCAATATCTCTCCCAATAATTATACCACATTAACCTGACACCGCTATGTCAAGTTTTGACCTGCTTTTCATCATAATGACATAGATGCCGATAAGTATGAATCCCATCCCAATGAGTTGATTCACGCCAACTGACTCGCCCAGTATAATGAGTGATAATAGGACCGAACTGACGGGCAGTAACCCGGTCATTGTTGCCGCTTCCCCAACCTTAACCCTAGCAAGCCCGCTAAACCAGCAGGTATAGGCCAGTGCTGAACACATGACGCCATAATAGATCATAGCCACCCACTCATTAGTCCTAATCATTGGAAAAGGATAGTCATGTAATTGATAGAGGCCAACAGGCAAAAACAATACAAAAGCAAACAGCATAACAAAAACTGTGGTTGTTAGTGGCTTAGTACTAAATGATTGTTTTTTTCGAAATATGGTAAAAAGTGCTTCACTGATGACGCTGATGAAAATGCTTAAACTTCCTACCAATTGCATCAAATCAAATGGAAGACGCTCACGTCCAAATGTCACATTAATGAACAGCAGACCAATCACACACATTATAATGGCAACGACAATTTTCCCACTGATCCGCTCTTTTAAAAAGATGATTGAAAGGATAGCCAGTACTGCGGGTGTTGTTGAAAGCATAATGCCACTTGAGGCAGCGCTTGAAAAGGTTAGTCCAATTAAAAGAAATACGCGAAATAGAAATACCCCCGAAAAGCCTTGTAAGAACAGTAGCACCCAATCCCTTTTTAAAGGCCTGAAAGTTCGAAGGCTACCCTCTTTTATAATCGCTATGGGGATGATTATAATTAGAGCAAATACCAGACTGATGGTCTGGGACAAAAAGATTGGCATATGCACCAAGTACTTACCTGCCACCACTGAGGAGCCTGCTAAAAACATGGCCATGAACAGATATATGAAGCCTGATTTTCGATTCTTTGTCATATTACTTACTCCTAAAGGTCTAGCTATCATCTTGGTACTGGTCATTCCAGCACCGTTATAGTACAATTATAGCAAGATGTTCTGGTTTTAAAAGTACCAGTATATGTTGCATTTCATGGTACCAGTTCACATCATATGACTTAGACCTAATACCAACTGTACTAGTCAACTGATTTACATAGGAAGGCACTTCGATATGAATATATTCTTAGACCGAGATAGTAGGCAGTCAATTACCAAACAATTATATACCAGACTGAAAACTGATATCCTAAGTGGCCTCTTAGTTGGTGATGAAAAACTGCCTTCCACTAGAAGTCTTGCAAAAGAGCTGCATATCTCTAGAAATGTGGTTTTAGAAGCTTATGACCAGCTCCTTGCAGAGGGTTACATCTACACAGTGGATCGATCTGGTATCTATATCACACCTGGTGTCAGTATAGCTGAGAACATAACCAACCAACCCTCAGAAAAATCTTCCGTCATTGGGCTTCAATTTGAAGATGATCAGGGTACCATTGATTTCAGAACAGGTATTCCCAATCTATCTTTATTCCCAAAAAACAAATGGGGAAGCATCTACAAAACTATTTGCCAAGACTTACCCCCACTTCATCTAGACTATTATGAACCCAGCGGTTGCTATGAACTGCGTTTTCAACTTGCCAACTATTTGTACCGAGTGAGAGGTGTCATCTGCTCGGCTAATGATATCATCATCACCAGTGGCGCAGCTCAAGGTTTCAATATGATTGCCACTCATTTTTCATCCATTAATCCTCATGTGATTGTTGAAGACCCAATGAGTAACGGCATCACAAAAACCCTGGCGTCTTCCAATATGATTCTGCATCCAGTACCTCTTGACCATGACGGCCTGTTAGCGCATCAGCTGCCAGACCATATAGATCCTAGCCTTATATTTACAACCCCATCACACCAATACCCTACAGGTGCGGTACTACCTATCAATCGGCGTATTAAACTAATTAATTATGCCACAACAAAGAACGCTTACATTGTGGAAGATGATTATGATAGCGAGTATAGATATGAGGGTTACCCTATTCAATCAATGCAAAGTCTGTCACCTGAGCGCATCATCTATATTGGTACATTTAGTAAAATGCTCTTTCCCGCACTTAGAATTGGCTACATGGTGCTGCCAAAGGCTTTAAAGTCAGCCATCACTAGCATCAAATATATAGAGGACCTTCACTCCCCGGTGTTAGAGCAGTTAAGCCTTGCCAAATTCATCGAATCAGGGCTCTTAGATCTACACGTAAAAAACTCAAAGAAATACTATGCTAAAAAATGTGCCTTTGTGGTTGATGTGCTACATGGCGTATTTGATGAAAGTGAGACAGCTCATACTGATAATAATACTTTCAGTAATTCTAATAATAGTACTAGCAACCGCAAGACTAATGATAGTATGATTACTGATAATATGATTAAGCGTCCTGAAATAGATTTGGTTAACATTCCCCCCATTGAGATTACAGGCCATACGGCCGGCATCCATCTAATGGTCAGGTTTAGAGACTATCATGTTAGTGACGATGATATTGTTGCTTTACGAAATGCTGGTGTAACCCTATACACCGCTGAGGCTCATACCATAATAAAGGGTCACTATACTAATGCCATACTGATAGGTTTCGCTAACCTATCAGATGATGCCATCCAAAAAGGCATACAGATTATTCATACACATTTGTTATCAAGGTAACTAGCAAGGTTGTAAGCAAGATTGCTAAAACAGATTGTTACCCTGGCTACTATCTAGGTTGTTAAATAGATTGCTATCCTGGCTACTATCTAGGTTGTTAAATAGATTGTTAGCATGGGTTGCCAATTCAAGTTACTACCACAAGTTATAATCCAGCTTACTAACTATAAGTTACTGTACAGATTATAAATTACTAATAGTCCAACACTCACAATACAGGAGGTCATTATGAAACTAGAACATATCGCCATATGGACCAATCAACTGGAAATCATGCGCACTTTTTACGTCACCTATTTTGAAGCAACAGCTAACAATAAATACCATAATGTGAAAAAGGGGGTCGAATCCTATTTTCTTGGGTTTGAAGGTGGTTCGAGGATTGAGTTGATGCAGATGCCTGAACTAAAAACAGGCTGGGAAGATAATCATATGATTGGCTTGCATCATATTGCATTTCAGACGAAAAACAGAAAAACTGTAGATGAACTAACCGATAAAATAGTGGCTAGTGGCTACAGCTTAAGGTCACAACCCAGGGAAACAGGTGATGGTTATTATGAAAGTAGTATCTACGATCCTGATGGCAATGTGGTTGAGATTACAGCATAATAAGACCTACTGTTTTAGATGAAGTCTTTTTGATTTAATGATGTCTTCTAACTTAGATGAGGCCTGCTAGCCTTACTGATGCCTTCTATATCCTTTGCTTTAATCCGTCCTTCACTTCTTGTGGTAGGTTATGC